>JAQTRE010000039.1 GCA_028711995.1 Dehalococcoidia bacterium
AGTCGAGGCATGGTGCAAGAGCAGAAACAATCTGAATGCCAAGATCAATTGGCATTTCACCATAGATGACGCCAGGGTAAAATTGAGACGCCTTTATCCGTCAATCATTACGTGACATGACACTAGCGCATTTCAATGATTTCGTGTCGAAAGCGACTAGCCTACCAGCCTATAATTCTCAATATCAAGTTGTGAAAATAAGCAAAACCCAAGTGGCTCAGCCCGGACCGATTATTTTGAAGCTACTGGATAAAACAGGTCAAGAAAGAGCGACGACAACGGTGAGTGATCTGGCTGAATAAATAAAAGGAGGGCAGTTACTATGAAACTCAAATTGGTTGCGTCAATTCTATTGATGATATGCCTTCTATGTTCTTTGGCTTCACACGTTGCTAAGGCACAGAGTGGCTCTGAGAGTGCGCAGCAAGCGGCGATTGACTACGTTTTAAAAACCCATAAAATTCCCATTGAAAGGTTGACCACAATTGATCATCAGCTTTGTACGCTGGATATGGTGACCAAGGAACAGGTGCACACGGTCGTTGTGCTAGACACCCAAAAGTATGGGACGGCGTATAAGCTGGTGGTTGATTCATCGGGTAGGGTTATGGATTTCACGACTTACGATGCGGTGATAACCGAGCATTATCAAAAGAAATATGGCAAACTGTCTCCTGACCTTTATGACTTGCTGGCAGTTAAAAGTGATGATGATCTGGTCAAAGTAGGAATCTGGCTGAAAAGCGATGACAGGGCCATCGTAACTGCGGTGTCCGCAAAATATCCAGAGGCCAATCTATCTCATGGAAGGGCGACAACAGTAATTGACGCAAACCTATACAGGCAAATTGAAACAGAAATGTCTGAAGCCAGAAAGAAGGCTAGCTCAGATAGCACGCAGCCGATAGTGGATTTCCTAAAAACTAGTGGCTATCCCGCTAGGAACATCATCAACCATACGCCAATCGTCTTTGCAGAACTGCCGAAGAACGTTATTGCGAAACTTGCGACCAGACCCGACGTTGATATGATTTACAGAGAGGTCGATGACTATATTAATTCGCTGGATACATCAGCTCCAACCATTGGCGCGCCAGAAGTGTGGACCTCTGGATATAGCGGAGCCGGTATTACTGTAGGAATACTGGAGGATGACGGAGTAGATTTCGACAACGGATTTTTCAATCCCGGTGGTACTTACCTGAATCCTGGCAATCCTACAGGCGATCACGCTAGTGCCAATATAGGTAATCATGCAACTTATGTTGCAAGTATTGTAGCCAGTCAGGACCCCACATACAAAGGGATTGCTCCCGATGCCGCATTGCAGAGCATAAATACTCTGGCATTTGACGATCCTACCATTATTAATGCCATAGACAATTGGGCTATTCCACAAGGAGTGAATATCATTAATGCGTCATTTACTTCGCCAAGCGGGGGGCAGGTGGACCTGCTAAGCCGCTATTTTGACCATGTTGCGCTTACCAACTACAAAACCATTGTTGTCAGTGCCGGTAATATTGGTTCGATGCACGAGAACTACGTTGCGAACCCTGCCCTTGGTTACAACATTATAAGCGTAGGGAACTTCGTCAATAATGATACAACCAACTGGAGCGATGATGTCATAGAACCTGATTCCTGCTATCAAAATCCTCCAAATAGAGAGGTGCCTATTGTTGCAGCCCCTGGAACTGGTACAACAGCTCGTGGCCTTAATGGGGGGCTACCTACTCTGGGTGGAACCAGCGCCGCGGCTCCCCATGTGGCAGGAGAGGTCGCGTTATTGATGCAGCAGAAGTGGACTCTTAAATGGTGGCCTGAACTTACAAGAGCAGTTGTTATGACCTCCGCACTACACAATATTGAAGGTGATAGCAGACTAAGCGATAGAGATGGTTCCGGCGGTATTTCTGCCAAGTATGCCAGCCAAATATTGAGTGCTAATCATTTCGACAATGGGACATTCACCCAAACCAATTTTCCTGTGGGCACAAATAAGGATTATTTAGTGAATGTAAACGCAGGTGATCGAGTCAGAGCAACCATCTGCTGGGATGCGCATCCAGCAGCCACCTTACCTTACGACTACCCTTCTCCAGCACTATCAGCGGATTTTGATATGTATGTCTATGCTCCTGATGGGACTTTCTGGGCTTTTTCTGCTTCTTCATACAATAGCTACGAGATTGTTGATTTCAATGCAGCCGTTTCCGGTCAATACACTATTAGAATCCACAACTTCAGCATGTCGAGCACAGACGAGTATTATGGCTTCGCCTGGGATGCGAGAGCACCGTTGCATACTTTAACAACTCATGTCAGTCCTTTTCTTACTGGGACAGTGGAGCAAGTCCCTTTTTTGAGCGGTGCTTACGATCAGGGCGCAGTGGTCAATGTTACAGCTCACCCCGCTGCCAACTACCACTTTGTTAACTGGACGGGCGATACGGGCACAATTGCTAACCCCAATTCGGCCAATACCACCATTACGATGAACGGGGACTACACTATCACTGCCAACTTTGCTATCAACACGTATACCGTTTCCGCCTCAGTTTCCGGAGGCCACGGTTCGGTCAGTCCAACCAGCCAGAATATCAACCATGGCAGCAGCGCCACCATAAACATCACGCCTGACACCGGCTATCACATTGCCACCATCACCGATAACGGAGTCTCCCAGACCATTGTCAATCCTTACGTCATCTACAATGTCACAGCCGCCCACAGTGTGGCGGTCACCTTTGCCATCAACACCTACACCCTGACTTACACGGCAGGGGCCAACGGTTCCATCTCGGGCAGCAGCCCTCAGACGGTCAACTATGGAAGCAGCGGGACAGCGGTCACCGCAGTTCCCGCTACCGGATACCATTTTGTCAACTGGAGCGATAGCTCCACCGCTAACCCGCGGACGGATACCAATGTCACGGCAAACATAACGGTCACTGCCAACTTTGCTTTCGATATTCCTCCAAATAGTCCCCCAGTAGTCACCGACATCCCCAATCAAACCATTATCGAAGGCAACGCGTTTGCTGTCATTAATCTCGACGACTATGTAGCGGACCCCGACAACTCGGATTCTCAGATAACCTGGACCTGTTCTGGCAATGTCGAATTAACAGTGAGCATCACGAACCGGGTGGCGACCATCAGTGCCCCCGGCTCCGAATGGACGGGTTCCGAAACGGTAACTTTCCGAGCGACTGACCCCAGTGGTCTCTGGGATGAAGATCAAGCCACCTTAACCGTCGAAATCTGGGACCCATGGATGTACGATACGAATGCTAACGGAGTGATTGATAAGGACGAGGTGACTCAGGCCATGCTCGATTACTTGTTTAACGGCAAGATCACCAAAGAGCAGATGACCGACGTCATGATGCTGTATCTCTTCGGCGGTTAGGAAATTTGCCTCCAACAAAAGTATGAATGTTTCAATTTACACATTCATCAGGCTATGCTATAATTGAGCCTTGAAAAGGTAGAGTTGAGGTAAAGAATGCTACAAACGGAAAAGAAAGCAACCATCATTCAAGAATTTAAGATCAATGAAAAAGACACCGGTTCGGCCCCCGTTCAGATCGCTATCCTCACTGAGAGGATAAACCAATTGACCAGCCACATGAGAATTAACAAGCATGATTTTCATACCCAACGAGGGCTTATCAAAATGGTGGGGCGGCGGCGGCGTCTTCTGAAATACCTCAGAGCAAATGATCTTCAAAGCTATAAGTCGCTCATAAATACGCTCAAGATCAGAGAGAGTAACTAATACCCCAGGTATTGGCCGTAATAGTTAGAAAGGTTGTTAGATGTCAGGATTATCCGATTTTTCCCAGATCGACGTCGGGGGACATGAACTCATAATTGAGACCGGGAAGCTTGCTGAGCAAGCAGGTGGGGCAGTTACCGTCCGATACGGCGATACTGTAGCCATGGTCACAGCCTGCGTGGGCAATGCTCGGCTGCAGGAGGACAGAGACTTTGTTCCCCTCACCGTAGACCTTGAGGAAAGACTCTACGCCGCCGGCAGAATACCGGGAAGCTTCTTCCGAAGAGAAGGGCGAGCGGGGCAAGAATCCACCCTTACAATGCGACTGATAGATCGTTCGGTGCGCCCATTGTTCCCCAAGGGCTTTCGCAACGAGGTTCAGGTCATCGTCCACGTCCTTTCCGCAGACCAGGAGAATGACCCCGATATCCTTTCCATCGTCGGCGCTTCAGCAGCTTTGGGTCTCTCCGGTGCTCCTTTCGATGGCCCGGTAGGTGCGGTTCGAGTCGGTTACGTGAATGGCGATTTCGTCATTAACCCAACTTATGCCCAACTTGCCGAAAGCCAGCTTGATCTGGTGGTCGCCGGAACCAAAGAAGCGGTGATCATGGTAGAGGCAGGAGCCAAAGAGGTTTCGGAACAGGTTGTGCTGGAAGCCATCAAACTGGCCCAAGAGGCCAATTTCAAGATCATCGAAGGCTGCGAGAAATTCATAGAGGCACACAGAAAACCCCAGATAAAGTTTGAAGAGCCTCATTCGAATGAGCGGTTGCAACAAGAAGCAGAAACTGTAGCACGCAGCATATTCTCTGAAGGGCTTGAAAAGATAGATCGTGCTGAACGCCAGAAACGCGAAGCGATGGCACGGGAGAAGATGACAGAGCGCTTAGGCGATGCATGTTCAGCCGGAGAGATCAAAACAGCCATGGATGCCTGGGTGAAAAAAGAGATGCGCTCAATCATCCTGGAAAAGGGCGTTCGCCTTGCCGGCCGCAAGGTAACCGAGATCCGACCGATATCCTGTGAAGTCGGCCTCCTCCCGCGCACTCACGGCTCGGCGCTTTTCAGCCGTGGTCAAACTCAGGTGCTGACCATCACCACTCTGGGCTCCCTGAAGCAGGAACAGATGATTGATAGCATCAGCCCTGAGGAAAGCAAACGCTACATGCATCACTATAATTTCCCCCCCTTCAGTACGGGAGAAATAAAGAGATTAGGCACGGGAAGAAGAGAAATAGGACACGGAGCCCTAGCAGAAAGAGCACTCCTCCCGGTTATCCCCGATGAAGACGCTTTCCCCTATGCTATCCGGCTCGTTTCCGAAGTTCTCAGTTCCAACGGAAGCTCATCTATGGCCAGTGTATGCGGCAGCACGCTTTCCCTCATGGATGCCGGTGTTCCAATCAAAGCGCCTGTAGCAGGAATCGCTATGGGACTCATCACGGGCGAAGAGGGCAAGTTTGCCATCCTCACCGATATCGAAGGCGTGGAGGATTTCTTTGGCGATATGGATTTCAAGGTCGCCGGAACAGCCGATGGGATTACCGCCTTACAGATGGATATTAAGACGAGGGGCATGACATACGAAATCATTGAGGCAGGCCTCAAGCAGGCAAAGGAGGCACGCCTGTTTATCCTCGATCGAATGAAGGAAACGATCAGTGCCAGTCGTCCCACCGTTAGCGAACATGCACCTAAGATGACCAAGATCAAGATCAACCCGGATAAGATTCGCGATGTCATCGGTCCGGGCGGTCGGACGATAAGGTCCATAACAGAGCAAACCAACACCGATATCAAGGTTGAACAGGATGGAACGATCGTGATTGGCGCGCCCAACGAAGAAGCCGCTAAGAAGGCCATCAGTATCATCGAGAGCCTGACCATGGACCCTGAGATAGGGATGATCTATACCGGAAAGGTTACATCAACCACAGGGTTTGGCGCCTTCGTTGAAATCTTGCCGGGCAGGGACGGGCTGCTACACATCAGTGAACTGGCCAATTACCGCGTTGCTCAGGTTGAAGATGTAGTCTCAGTGGGCGACGAGGTTACTGTTATGGTTATCGGCATCGATCCCCAGGGTAAGATAAAATTATCCAGGCGTGCGCTGCTTGACCCTGCGGGGCCACAAGACAGGCCCCAAGGGAGCAGGAGCCCAGAGGGTGGTAATCCTGGCGGAGAAAACGCAGCGGAAAAGAGATTCAGCCGCCCGGGTAATGCCCCGCCTCCACACCACCCCGGCAGAAGACAGGAACCTCGCAGATAGAGGAAGGTGATTGGAACCGATAAAAGTCTTGGTGCATGGGGCTTTGGGGAAGATGGGACAGACGGTTGTCAACGCCGTTTGTAATGATCCTGATCTTCAGCTCACTGGAGCAGTAGATGCCCTTGCTAAGAATAGCACTCTGCAACTGCCCAACGGCACAGGCAGAATCCCTCTGTCCAGCGATCTTCAATCCCTGATCGGAACATCTGCCCCAGATGTCATGGTGGACTTTACGCAGCATGGGGTTGTCATGCCCGCAGCACGCATGGCAATAAAACACCGTGTCAGCCTCGTTATCGGGACTACCGGCCTTTCGCAAACGGACTTTGCTGAAATCGATACTCTCTCTCGAGCCAATGGGGTCGGCGCACTATTTGCCGCCAATTTCTCACTGGGGGCGGTGCTCATGATGCACATGGCCAAGATCGCTAGTAAGTATTTTGACTATGCTGAGATCGTTGAAATGCATCACGAGAAGAAACTCGATTCCCCCTCAGGGACTGCCATGGCCACCGCTAAAGGGATGGTCGATTCCAGGGGGAATCGATTCACCTATCCTGAAACTGAAAAGGAAACTCTTCCAGGCGGACGCGGTGCTGAGTTTGAAGGAATAGCGCTGCACAGCGTGAGATCGCCCGGATACATGGCCCATCAAGAGGTCATCTTTGGAGCAGCCGGAGAGTTATTGAAAATTCGCCATGATTCCATCAATCGCGAGGCTTTCATGCCAGGTGTGATCCTCGCCATCAAAGAAGTGGGCAAATCCAAGGGCCTGACTGTTGGCCTGGACAAACTTCTAGGATTACAGGAGATCAGCACACGATGAGCGGCACATCGAGACCTGGGCGCCTTCTCACCGCTATGGTAACCCCTTTCGATAAGAAGGGGGAAGTCAATTACGATCAGGCGCAGAAACTGGCAGTGGCCCTGCTTGACTCCGGAAGCGACGGCATGGTCATTGCAGGCACCACCGGAGAATCCCCCACGATTACCCATAAAGAAGAGGTGCGTCTTATCGCTGAAGTAAGATCGGCTGTGGGAAAGCGCGGAACAATAGTAGCCGGCACGGGCAGCAACAGCACAGCGGAGGCCGTGGCAGCAACCCGAGACGCCGAAAAGATCGGGGTTGATGCCTGCCTCCTCGTAGTCCCTTACTACAACAAGCCCACTCAAGAAGGCCTGTACCAGCACTTCAAAGCCATCGCTGAAAGCACCAGCCTGCCCTGTATCCTTTACAATGTTCCATCGCGTGCGGTTGTCAATATGTCGGCGGAGACCGTCATACGGCTAAGCCGAATCGATAACATTATCGGCATAAAGGAAGCCAGTGGGAATCTCGACCAGGTTTCACAGATCATCAGCAACACCAAAGACGATTTTCTGGTCTATAGCGGCAACGACAATGATACTTTTGCAGTAATGGCGCTAGGCGGCTATGGGGTCATCAGTGTTGCCTCACACCTGGTCGGAAAACAGATACAAGAGATGATGGTCAATATCATCGAGGGAAGAATCGAAAGTGCGGCGCAAATTCACCGTCATCTTCTTTCCCTTGTGAATGCACTCTTCGTTATCTCAAGTCCCATACCGATCAAATACGCTTTGAATCATGTGGGGTTTGATGTAGGGCAACCCCGATTGCCGCTCACTCCACCGGATGAGAAATCGGCAGCCATTATTGAGGCTGCATTGAAGAAGTATCACATTGATTTACCCGTGGGTTAGCCGCAGTAGACTGCCCAGCGATGGGCAAAAAGCGCGCGATGCTCTTGAAAAAAAGGGGGAAGCCTTTTATAATCTCACTAGTATCAGAAGCGGCAACAGAAAACTCATCCATTGAGTCAGGGATTGTGCTAGAGTGCGGAAGGAATTGAACATGGGCGACCCCCAGAACCCCTATTCAACTCCCCTTCAAGATTCCAAGTGACCGAAGAATAAGCCGTTTGACGCTCAATTTGGCAAGGGTTGCCATAAATCGATAAAGTACGTCCACTACGAAGAGACGACCCTCAGAAGTAAGAAATGAGAGTAATTGCAGGCGAAGCCAAGGGGCGCACACTCAAATGGCCAAAGGAGCCGCACATCCGGCCCACGGCCGACCTGGTTCGAGGAGCCATATTCTCCGCACTCGAATCCCTTGAAGTGGATTGGTCACGCGCCCTTGACTTGTACGCCGGCACCGGCGCGCTGGGAATCGAGGCTTTGAGCCGGGGAGCAGAAGAAGTTGACTTTGTTGAGCAGAATCCCAAATGCTGTTCCGTGATTCGAGAGAATCTGGAGCACACCGGACTCGCTGGCAGAGCCAAGATCTACCGACTTGAGGCCAGAAAAGCTCTCCGAACTCTCCATGAGCATTACGGCATCATTTTCATGGACCCCCCTTATTCCGACCAGACCGAGCAAGCCATCTTGTGCGACGTCGTCACCTCCGGCCTGGTAAACAAGCAAACCACCATCATCATGGAACACCCTCAAAAGCTGAAGCCGGAAGCCACTCAGGGCAATTTCCAGAAGATAAGAAGTCTGCGACATGGAGACACATGTGTCTCCATATACCAGTGCGACGGAGGTGAAAAATGACTATCGCTCTATATCCGGGGAGCTTCGATCCGGTAACTTACGGGCATCTCGATATTGCCACCCGAGCGGCAAAGGTTTTCGATGAGTTGATCATAGGAGTCTTCGACCTACCGGCCAAAAATATCCTCTTTTCCACTGAAGAGAGAGTGGAGATGATACGGAAGTCCGTGAAGGATATCCCCAATATTCGGGCTACTGCGTTCTCTGGACTGACCGTCAACTATGCCCAGCAGATGAATGCCAGAGTCATCATCCGGGGTCTTAGAATGCGTCCCGACTTCGAGCGCGAATTTGAGATGGCCTTGATGAACAAGAAGCTGGCACCTCAAATCGAGGTGCTTTGCATGATGAGCAGCGTACAATATCAATTCCTGAGTTCCAGCCTCACCAAAGAAGTGGCCCATCTGGGCGGAGATATCGACGACCTGGTCCCCAAACATGTTTCCCTGGCGCTGAAAGAGAAAAGTTCGTCCAAAAAAGGTTAATCGTATCTGTTATCCAAAGGAGAAGATCACAAATGGCAATGAAGATCACTGATGACTGTATCGCTTGCGGAGCCTGCATATCGGAATGCCCGGTTGAGGCCATTACGGATGGCGATACAAAATCCATTATCGATCCCAAGAAGTGTGTCGAATGCAAAGGCTACGCCCCCTCTTCTAAGTGCGTGGATGTTTGCCCGGTAGAGGCAATCGTAAAAGCATAAGGGACCGGACAGCCACTCAACTCCCTTTGTGTTTTAAGAAGCTGACAACTACTCGATAGGGCATTTTCTAATCGAGTCCCTATCGAGTAGTTCTTTTCCCTCTCGTTCGCCTGGACCCAGCGGGAAGCGGTGAACGCAAGAGACGGGTGTTCTCTATGTCTCCCCCCTGAGCGGGGGAAAGGTGATTGATGTCACAAGGGAAACCATCGCTTCTCCTGTTTGATGCAAATGCTCTCATTCATCGAGCATTTCATGCCTTGCCCGGGCTTTCCACTAAATCAGGGCAACCAACAGGAGCTATCTATGGATTTGTCACCATGCTCCTGAAGACATTGGAGGAGCTGAAGCCTTCATATTGTGCAGTGGCTTTCGATAGCGCAGCCCCCACCTTCAGACACATTGAATTCCAGGACTATAAAGCCCACCGCCCCAAAACACCCGATGAACTTGTTTCGCAATTCGGTCTGGTTCGAGAGATCGTACAGGCCTTCAACATCCCCCAGTTCGAGATAGCCGGATTCGAAGCGGACGATATCCTTGGTGCTCTCAGCCAGCAGGCCAGCGCGCAGGGAGTCGATACCACCATCGTAACCGGGGATACCGATATGTTGCAACTCGTCTCTCCGAGCATCCGTGTTCTCCTGCCCAAGCCCAAGAGGCCCTTCAGCGATACCCAGATCTATGATGAGCAGGCAGTTCAGGAGCGATATAATCTCAACCCCCAACAACTATCTGACCTGAAAGGTCTCAAAGGGGACCCTTCCGATAACATCCCCGGCGTGCCGGGAATCGGAGAGAAGACCGCTCAAAAACTCATCAGTGAGTTTGGCAGCATCGAAGATATCTACCGGCGAATCGATGAGGTGATGCCTCTCAAGCTTCGGGAGAACCTCCGGGCCAATGAGCCGGCAGCCCGGCAGAGCAAGAAACTGGCCACTATCGACTCCCAGGTGCCTGTCAAACTTGATCTCCCGGCCTGTCAGATCAGTGATCATGATCACGATAAGGTTAACGAGTTGTTTCGTAAACTGGAGCTTTTTACCTTGCTGGACCGAATATCGCACTTCATCGGAGCGAAGAACTCCCCGTCAACAAATGAAACCAAAACCCATACAAACTACACGACACTGAATACGTCCGAAGCGCTCGATGCACTCTTGCCGCAGCTGGCTAAATCCAAGGCGATCGCCATTGACACCGAGACCACAGGGTTGAATGCCAGGAATGCAGGTCTGGTTGGCATCTCAATTTGCACCGAACAGGGAAAAGCCTGGTACATACCTGTAGGCCATCAAAGCGAAGACCGTCAACTGCCTCTGGCCGAAGTGGCCGCTAAACTTGACCCCGTTCTGCAGAACCCAAAGATTCCCAAGATCACTCATAACGGCAAGTACGATATCGCCGTCCTGGCAAACCATGGAATGGAAGTGGGAAATCTTGCCTCCGACACCATGATCGCGGCCTACCTCCTGGGGGAAAAATCGCTGGGACTCAAGCAGCTGGTTTTCAACAAGTTGGCCATCAAAATGACCCCCATAACCGACCTCATCGGGTCAGGGACCAAGCAGAAATCAATGGCGGAAGTCGGTGTGGGAGAAGCCTCCGAATACGCCTGCGCCGACGCCGATATGACCTTCAGATTAAATCAGCTCCTGGAGACGGAATTGAAGGAACAAGGCCTGTGGCGTCTTTTTAGCGAAGTTGAGATGCCGCTCGTCCCCATCCTTTGCCAGATGGAAAAGGATGGCATCGCCCTGGACGCAGGGGCACTTCAAAAGATGTCCCGCGAACTAGCCCAAGAGATCGGGAAAACGGAACTCGCTATCTACAACGCGGTGGGACACCAGTTCAACATCAACTCCAGCCAGCAACTGGGGAGAATTCTTTTTGAAGAACTCAAGCTGCCCACGGCGCGCAAGACCAAGAGCGGCTATTCCACCGATATGTCCGTCCTGGAAGGTTTGAAACCGATGCATCCGGTTGTGGGCTCCGTCATCGAATACCGGCAGCTCACCAAGCTGAAATCGACCTACATCGATGCGCTTCCGGCCCTTATCGATCCCAAAACAGGCCGGGTGCATACCAGCTTCAACCAGACCGTCGCCGCCACCGGACGTCTCTCATCCAGCGACCCTAACTTGCAGAACATCCCCATTCGAACCGAACTGGGCAAGCGAATAAGGCTAGCCTTTATCGCCCCGAACGAAAACTTTCGGCTGATCAGCGCGGATTACTCCCAGATCGAGCTTCGGGTGATGGCGCATCTCTCCCAGGACCCGGGACTTCTTGCGGCTTTCACGCACGATGAGGACATCCACTCCACTACCGCTGCTCAAGTATTCGGCGTGGAGAAATCGCAGGTGACCCCCGATATGAGAAGAGTGGCTAAAGTGGTAAACTTCGGGGTGATTTACGGCATGAGCGATTATGGCCTAGAGCAGGCATCAGGATTCTCCCGTCGCGAGTCAGCCGATTTCATTAAAACCTATTTTGAAAAATATCGCGGCGTACAGGATTATATCAATATAACCAAACGTCAGGCCGCCGAGAAGGGATACGTTCAAACGGTGCTGGGCCGAAAGCGATTCATCCCCGACATCAATTCCTCCAACTATCAGGTGCGGCAAGCAGCCGAACGGATGGCCATCAACATGCCGGTTCAGGGGACCGCCGCCGACATCATCAAGCTGGCCATGATCAAGATTTATCGGGAGATGAACGCTCAGCGCCTCCAGAGCAAGATGATCCTTCAGGTGCACGACGAGCTTCTCTTTGAGGTGCCGATGGAAGAACTCGAGGCCATGAAAGGATTGATCGGGCAAATAATGCCCAGAGCTATGGACTTCACTGTGCCGCTGAGGGTGGAGATCAAAGAGGGAAGAACTTGGGGAGAGATGGAGTGAACGGGTGCATAGAATACCCCATGTATTCACAATCGTGTGAGTTTCATTGTATAATAGTCTGCAACCAAAGGAAGAATGACTGAGAGTTGGCAACTCTCAGTTTTTTAATTATTGACGGGAGGCAGGGAATATGCCCGAAGAAAAGACCCTTTTGACCCCAGAGGGACTGCTAAAACTCAAAGAAGAGCTGGATCATTTACGCTCGGTTCGGCGGCCGGATGTTTTGGAGAAGCTCCAACGGTCAAAGGAGTTGAGCGATACGGTGGACAACGCTGAATATGAAGAGGCCAAGAACGATCAGGCCTTTGTCGAGGGCCGTATCTTGACCATCGAGAAGATGATCAAGCACGCTGAAGTGATGACGGATGATGAATCGCGTCGGCCCACGGAGGTCAAGTTTGGATCCAAGGTGACGATCCGTGCCCAGGATGGAAAGGAAAGCGAGTATACCATCGTGGGAAAGGCTGAGACCGACCCCAGTGAAGGAAAAATCTCCAACGAATCCCCGGTGGGGAGAGCCCTGCTGGGAAAACGCGTTGGCGATGAGATCGAAGTAGAGGCTCCAAAGGGCCTGATAAAGTTGAAAGTATTGACCATTTCCAAGAAGAAGGGTTATGTCAGAAAGGAAAGACGACCAAGCCAAAAGCCGCCTCGATAAACTGCAGCGAATCAGGGATCGCGGCATTGATCCGTATCCCGCCAGTTACCGGTGCAGTCACACTATCGGGGAAGCCGTTGTTCTCTATCAGCAGGGGAAAGATAAACCCGATGAGCTTCCCCCGGTAAAACTCGCCGGACGCATTATGGCTTTCCGCTCCATGGGCAAAGCCAGCTTTATGGATATTCGGGATGGATCGGGCAAAATTCAGGTCTTCCTCGGCAAGGATACACTGGGCGAGGAGAAATATGGCCTGATTCGCGATTTTGACATCGGCGATTTCATCGGAGTTGAAGGCCAACTGTTTGCCACCCGGACCGGCGAGACCACTGTCAAGGCATCCGACTTCGCCATGCTCTCCAAATCCCTGCAGCCGCTGCCGGAAAAATGGCACGGCCTGACCGATGTTGAAAAGCGATATCGCCAACGTTATCTCGATCTGATCTCATCGGAAAATGTACGTCAGACTTTTCTCGTCCGCAGCCGCGTGATTTCGGCCATGCGCCGTTTTTTGGACGCGCGTGGGTTTATTGAAGTGGACACCCCAGTGCTGCACCACAAAGCCGGTGGCGCTATGGCCAAGCCCTTCATCACGCATCACAATGCCCTCGATCGGGACCTTTATCTCCGCATCGCCACCGAGCTTCATCTCAAACGGCTGATCATCGGAGGGTTTGACCGGGTCTACGAAATCGGGCGAATCTTCCGCAATGAGGGAATTTCCATCAAGCATAATCCGGAGTTCACCACGCTGGAATGCTACCAGGCCTATGCAGACTATCACGATGTGATGGACTCGGTTGAGCAGATGATCCCGGCAATCGCTCAAGAGGTGTTGGGCACAACTAAGATCAACTTCGGCAAACACGAGATTGAGTTTTCTCCTCCATGGCAGCGAGTCACATTGCGTGATGCGATCCGGCAAAGAAGCGGCATCGACTTCATGGCTTTCCCCGATGCGGCCTCGCTGGAAACGGAAATGACAAGACAGGGGATGCAAATCGCCGAACAACTGAGCTGGGGAAAGCTGGTAGATAAGTTGCTCTCAGATACCGTCGAGCCCCACCTCATCCAGCCCACATTCATCACGGACTATCCGGTGGATTTGTCGCCTTTGGCCAAGAGACAGCCTGGCGACCCCCGGCTGGTAGAGCGATTTGAGGCGTTTGCCGGAGGGATGGAGATCGCCAACGCCTTCAGCGAACTGAATGACCCAATGGACCAGCGGTCGAGATTCGAAGAGCAGGAAAAAATGCATGCCCTTTTCGGAGATGAAGAAGCCGAAAGAGTTGACGAGGATTTTCTCCTGGCCCTGGAACACGGCATGCCTCCAACCGGCGGATTGGGAATCGGCATTGACCGGCTGGTGATGCTGCTGACAGGCCAGCAATCGATTCGGGATGTGATCCTGTTCCCACAACTAAGATCAATAGAGCAGGAATGAAATTATGTTAAGTATACAGCTTATCCGCAAAGACCCGGAACTCGTTCGTGAGGTGCTGGCCAAACGAAACGATAACACTTCGATCGACGAAGTTCTGAAGCTGGATGCTGAGCACCGCAAGATCATTCAAGAAATGGAAGCCCTTCGGGAGCAACGCAACGCGGTCAGCAAAGAACTGAGCCGGATGAAGGACAAACCCGCCCAGATGATCGCCGACATGCGGCAGGTGGGAGAGCAAATCAAGGCTCTGGAGCAAGAGGCAGCCAGACTTTCGGAAATTCTCACCGACCGGCTTTTGCGCCTTCCGAACCTGCTGCACGACAGCGTTCCCGTCGGCAAAGACGAGGGGGGCAATGTGGTCCTCCGCCATTGGGAAAAACCGCGCCATTTCGATTTCACCCCACGTCCGCACTGGGAGATTGGCGAGGCTTTGGAGATCATCGATTTTGAGCGCGGCGTAAAGCTTTCCGGCTCACGGTTCTATGTACTGAAAGGGCTCGGCGCTCGACTGCAACGCGCTCTTATCGACTTCATGCTCGATCTTCACGTCAAGGAACACGGGTATCTGGAAACCTATCCGCCTTTCATGGTCAAGCGGGAGTGCCTGGTGGGATCGGGGAATCTGCCCAAGTTTGCCGATAACCTCTATCACGATGCCGAGGAAGACTACTGGTTTGTGCCCACTGCGGAAGTCCCGCTAACCAATCTCTACCGCGATGAAATCCTTGAGCCAGGCGTTCTGCCGCTCTATCACGTCTCGCACACCGCCTGTTTCCGAAGGGAAAAAATGTCCGCCGGCAAGGACGTACGTGGCATCAAGCGAGGCCATCAGTTCGATAAAGTGGAAATGTACAAGTTCGTCGAACCGCAGACCTCCAACGATGAGCTGGAAAAGATGGTGCACGACGCCGAGGACGTAGCTCAGAAGCTGGGCTTGCCCTATCGCATCATTCAGCTCTGCACTGGCGATATCGGCTTTGCCTCCACCAAATCCTACGATGTTGAGATATGGGCTCCCGGCTGCGCCGAGTGGCTGGAGGTCAGTTCCTGCTCAAACTGCGGCGATTTCCAGGCGCGTCGGGCCAACATCCGCTACCGTCCCGAGCCCGGTGCCAAACCGGAGTTTGTGCACACCCTGAACGGTTCAGGCCTGGCTCTTCCCCGTGTCCTCATTTCCGTACTGGAAAACTACCAGCAGCCTGATGGCAGCGTGACCGTTCCTGAAGTTCTGCGGCCATACATGGGCGTGGATATAATCAGGTAGCACGCATCCCTTGGTTTCCGGACAGCCGTGAGTCGCAATACTCCATATTGAGTGGAGGACATCATCGTGAAGATCCTGGCAATGGACATCGGCGGCCTGACGCAGGATATTCTCCTATTCGACACCTCGCAAACCATCGAAAACTGCGTTCAGATGATCATGCCCTCGCCCACAACCATACTGGCCAGGAAGATCAGGGAGGCAACAAAAGCTAGACTGCCTATTTTCTTCACCGGCGTGAACATGGGCGGAGGCCCATCCAAACGAGCGCTCACCGAACATCTCAAGACAGGATTCAAAGCCTTTGCCACTACAGAAGCCGCCGCTACTTTCGATGACGATCTCGAAGAAGTGGCCAGATGGGGCGTCAAAATCATCTCGGAAGACGAGGCTCCGAAGAAGACAGATGTTTGCATAATCGAGACCCGGGATGTAGATCTAACTGCCGTGGAAGAAGCACTGTCCGCATTCAAAGTCGATTCCGGATTCGATGCCGTGGCCATCGCCGTTCTCGACCACGGAGCAGCCCCTGCTGGTGTCAGCGACCGTCTCTTCCGCTTCCAGCACCTGCGCCAGACTTTAGAGAAGAGCAGGGAATTGACCGCTTTTGCTTATCTCGCCGAAGAAATTCCGCCGAATCTTACACGCATGAAGGCCGTCTCCCGGAGCCTGAATCGAGACTTGCCTCTTCTGGTAATGGATACGCCAGTGGCCGCGGCTATCGGCGCTGGAGAGGATCGAGAGGTTGCCCAACATACCCACCGATTGATCGTCAACGTGGGCAATTTTCACACGCTGGCCTTTCACCTAAAAGGAAACTCCATCTTAGGCCTTTTTGAACACCACACCCACGGTCTCAGCAGTGATAAACTGGATGACCTGATCACAAGGCTGGTCAAGGGTGAACTCACCAACGAAGAGGTCTTCAATGATAACGGCCATGGCTGTGTGATTATCGAAACCAGCTCCACCATCCCCTTTCTCACCGTGACAGGCCCTCAGCGCCAGCTTATGATTGGCTCAGGCCTTCACCCTTATTTCGCCGCCCCTTATGGAGATATGATGCTCACCGGATGCTTTGGCCTGGTGCGTGCTTTTGCACTAAGGGTAAAAAGCTGGCAGGAGGAGATCGAAAGGGCGTTGGAGGATTCGGGACTGTAAGCATTGTGCCATCCCTGCTCAACCCAAAGCCCGCTCAAGAACGAAACCCTTGATCCCGCTCGATGAGTTCCCGGCAATATGCGGCCACACTGGTTGTCTTACCGGATCTTCTGCTCAATTTATCCCGCAGCCGCGCAAAAACAGCCGGATGTAGTTTCACTTGAACCACCACCTCACTTCCCTTCACATCGTCAACCTCAGCAGGCTTCACCAAATCGTTTAACTGCTGATCCACAGCCCGTTTCACCCAGTCGCCAGCGCTTTCACCTTCCGCCAGATGGTCAACGATTCGATTGTACAAATCATCGTGTATCCGAATACCAACGACTCGGGTGTTCCGACCTTTCACCATACCTCACCTCGATTTGAGTGCTGCCACTACAATACCAAATCGAATCACTGTTGTCTAGTGTTAACGCTATTTTGATTTCACCCGCAATTTTGATAGCGTTAACGCTAATAACTAATATTTTCTCCTGCCACAATAATCAACCGTCAAAGCACCAGAAGTCGAGCGGTAGAAATAGACTTTGGCAATAGAATAGGTTAAAATCGAAAGCCGGGAGGGATGGCCGAGCGGTTTAAGGCGGCGGTCTTGAAAACCGTTGGATGGCTTATGCTATCCCGTGGGTTCGAATCCCACTCCCTCCGCCACTCTACGCACTACAGAGAACAAGGTCCTGTGGTTGCGCCCATCCCTCCCTCGGCTTAAAACGGGCTACTGATTCATCCAAAGGGGTTAATCCGAGGAAGTATGTCTCTTTCTGGCCTGTTATTTTAGAAACAGCCTCAATCATGCCCATGGTAACTTCTTCCAGTTGTCCACGCTCCCAATACCACACGGTTTTTTCCGTAACCCCGCCTACTTTATAGCCAACATCCCCTAGTTTCTTAGCGACATCAGCAACAGAGAGGTTTGCCGGGATACGCGCCAATTTGAGGCGCATTCCGAACTTCTTTGGGTTTATGTCTAGACCTGATACCATCTTTATCACCTCCTTCCCGGTCCACATTCAGAGATTGTAGGATACCATCATTACCATTACCTGTCAATATGTTGATGCCTGATGTAAGAATATGCTGTTTTAATGTGTTGACAATGCCTATGGTGTGTGATAGCTTAGTTTGTGTAAGAAACCTTACATTCTCTGTAACCTAGTGAACATTGGGAGGGAATATGGCAATGGGGCCCCTTGTACGGATAACGGTAGAGATCCCGGAGGAATTGGCAAGACAACTCGATGCTGAGGTTGAGCGCACCTATAGCACACGCAGAGCCGTAATCTGCCAACTGCTTGAGACGTTACCTCAAGCCAAAGACAACGAGAAGAAATGTGTGGAGGTGCCACGATGACCACAGTAGCTGGACCGAAACCCCAGACCTCAGAGCCAAAAAACCGATGCCTGCAACTATGCGGGGAACCCCAAATGCCGACCTGTTGTTTTTGTGAGGGAGTGTGCCCGATTGCCATCGCGAAGAGAGCGGAGGTGCCCCGATGATCAAGATTTGCAAATGCGGGTGTCGTATCTGGGTGGAATATCGGTGGAACGGGCTTGCGCCGATGGCCTATTACTACGACGAGCACTACAAGGCCATCGACAATTGTCCGGGATGTGGAGAGTGGCTGACTCGTGACGTATTCGACCAGACGCAATGTCTGGCGGGAGCCTGGTAAGGATAAGGTGCCATGACACGAGAGAGCAGCGACCGCATTGATCTCGCCGGCATCACCTCTGATGGCTTCGACTACGCCCTGCAGGTGTGGGTCGAGAATTACATCATCCAGGATGTCGGGCAGCTGCCCCCCGGTCTGGCCGGTAAGGATATCCGCACCGTCCCCGGCAGATCCGTCCGTTGCCCACACTGCGGTTTTAACGTTTCCTCTCTCGTATCACATTCTAAAAGTTCGGTGTCCACCGTCGTATCACTAGACGGGAGCTTCAGTGACGAAATCATAGAGGCCACTGGGAGAGTCATTCTCTTCTGGTGGCATCTTTTTGAAAAGACTCCTCTAATGGGCCGGTTAATCAAATCTATCGACAGGAGTGATCATGTCCAAGAGTAATAGCGAAAAGGCAGAACTCGCATTGGAGATCATTACCAGAGAATTGGGTAGACCGGAAATTGAACCGTCCAGGATTATTGATCGCATCAGCGGGTGCGAATCCAGCTACATGGGCTGCCCTCAAAGGAGTTGACCATGTTTGTTGCCGAACTGATATGCGCAGACTGTCATAACCCGATTTCTCACAGCGATCCGATGCGAGTAGACGAAACCGGGAAGACACGGCACGAAAAATGCCCGAAGGGGAGGTCTAACAATGCAACAGACAACCGACCCCAAAACGATGTGTCAGTGCTGCCAATCGGAGTACACGAGAGAAGAGGCACTAGCCGCATCGCACAGAGGTGATATTTGCCCATGGTGTGGGAATCCGCCCGACAGAAGTCTCTCAACGACCATCGGCGACTACCTCCGGGAGCCTTTTGATCCAGAGAAGCGAGCGTTGGACAAGACCATCGCTAACCGGTTTGAGAGGGCATCATGACGTGGATAGCGATTCACGACTGCCGATCCCGTCAGTTCATGACCATTAAAATCCCGCACCGGCAACACGTCCGGATCTATGAACTCGTCGGCAATGACTGGGTGGCCGTCCCAGGGAATGTGTTGCGCGGGTTGTTCAATGTCGAAACCATCTCTGCCCTGTCATGGGACGGATCGGTGGTGACCCGTGGATAAAGAACAGGCCATCACCGCCCTCCAGAAGGCCATGTCCATAAAGGACAAAGCGGCCCGGCACCAACAACTCCAGGATATCCTCGATGCGTTTGAGCGCTCTCTCAAGAGCAATACCTCCGGTTCTCAAATACAGAACGATTCATTCCACACCCTTTCTACACCGTCGAGCGATGCCGCGACCAATCCTTTGTTCCGTCGAGGTGGCCAGAGGGCCATCCCGGAGAATCTGGTGTCAACGATTGATAATTGGCACGGCATCGGTTGGGGTTACGGGGCTATCGCCCATTTTCTCCGCCAGGAGCACGGACTGTCAGTCGACCGGACTACCATCAAGAATGTCCTCCGACGAAAGGGTACTTATGCTACAGGTTAATACGCCGGAACACGACGCTCAGACAGAGGATCCGGCACCCAACCCGTTCAGCGCGGATGTCCCCTACCTGACGCAGTCTCATCTTGAGCACATCAAGGGATCAGCTATATCGCTGGAGGTGGCCAGGGAACGGGGTTACAAATCCATTCTTGGCAAGCAGACCATCGCCGAAAAGGGGTTTTCAAAAGCCCAACAGCGCGCCCCGGGCATCCTCATTCCACAATACGGCCCCGATGTCGCCAATGTCCGATACATTTATCGTCCCGACAATCCCCGGCAGAACACCAAGGGGAAGCCGGTCAAGTATGAGGTCCCCACCGGCGATCCCATCGGCATCGACACCCATCCCAGATGCATCGAGCAACTCAAAGACCCCACCGTTCCGCTGTTTATTACCGAAGGCACCAAGAAGGTGGATTCTCTGGTTTCGCACCAGGCATGCGCCATCGGTCTGAACGGCGTGTGGGGATTCAAGGGCCGGAATCAGTTCGGGGGAACCACGTTTCTGGCCGACTTTGATTACATCGCCCTGAAAGACCGGCTGGTGTATATCGTCTACGACTCGGATATCACCACGAAGCCGCAGGTCAGGAAGGCCATGGAGCGCCTGGCCGATCACCTGAAACGTAAACAGGCTGATGCCAAGATCGTCCAACTCCCGGATCTCGGTGATGGTAAAACCGGCGTCGATGACTTCCTGGCTGCAGGTCACACGGTTGAGGACGTGGTGGCCCTGGCGGTCGATGATCTGGAGGATATCTACCGGGAACCGATAGAAGTCCACAATCCGATTTACTCCATTCAAAACGGATGCCATTGCATGATCAAGTACAAAAGGGATGGGGGAATGGAGTGGGTCCCTCTGTGCAATTGGGCGGGCAGGATCGACCGTATCATCATCAAGGACAACGGTATTATTCAGGAGCCCTATTATCAAGTCGAGTGGTGCTTGAGGAATGGAGAGGAAATGAAACCGGCCGAAGTCCCGGTATCCCAGTTCGACAGTATGAGCTGGGTTACCAAGGAGTCAAAGGGAAGGGCGTATGTTACGGCAGGTACCGCGGTGAGGGACAATCTCCGCTGCTTCCTCCAGATGACGACGAACAATTGTGAATTCTATCACATCTTCACCCACACCGGTTGGCGGGAGATAGACGGGAAAAGGGTCTATCTGACCGGATCCGGAGCCATCGATCGGGATGATGTCGAGGTCGAGTTGCCCGGGAGGATGGCACAATACGCCTTGCCGAAGGATCTTGATTTGATGGACCCGGTAGAGGCGACCAAGACCAGTATCCGCTTCATGGATTTGGGGAACCCCGAGGTGAGTGTGCCCTTATGGGCGGCCATGCACCTGGCGCCGCTATCGGAGATTTTGGACCCTGACTTCATTATCTGGGTGACCGGGCGCACAGGGTCTCTCAAATCGACGATTGTGGCCTTGGCCCTTTGCCACTTCGGGAAATTCACCTACAAAACCCTGCCCTGTCAGTGGGCGTTCTGGACGCCGATGCGAATGCTGGAGCTGGCGTTCATGGCCAAGGACATCCCGTTGGTGATCGACAACTTCATGCCCGGCTCATCCAAGGACGAACAAAAGGAACTGGACCGGAAGGCGCACAAAATTATCCATGCCATTGGCGATCGGCAAGGGAGAGGCCGATATTCCGGCGGGACCGGCAATAATGATACGCCTCCTCCCAGAGGGTTGATCATCAGCACGGCAGAACAGGATCCGGATGTCGAAGGAACCCAGGGGAGGATGTTCATCATCCGTCCTGAACCGAACGAACTTCAAATAGACACCCTCTCCACCCTGCAGAGTGAAGATGCTCAGGTCTATTCCTATGCCATGGGCCAGTACATCCGATGGCTTAGCCGCAATTACCAGGATATGGAACAGATACTGCCGAGGATGTTTAAGGAAAACCGGTCTCTGGCCACCGCCAATGACATGCACAAACGAATCCCTTCGGCAACGGCCAGCCTTTACACGGCACTACAAATCGGGTTGACCTACGCACTGGAAATCGGAGCGATCGACGAAAAGGAATACGGCCGGCGGTGTTCCCAGGGGTGGGATATATTTACCAGCCTGGCCAACAGGCAGGTTTCGAGCATGAAAGAGCAGAGACTGTCCTATCGTTTCGCCCAGGCGCTCAAAACGCTGCTGGATCAGGACCGGTTGATCGTCATCGACCGTCAATATACCCACTTCTCCGAAGTCATCAAGTGGAAGGGGGATAAATCCTATGAGTTGGAGCTTAAGCCCAACCAGAGTTGGGCCGGATGGGAAGATGACGAATGGCTTTATCTGATACCGGATATCACCATGGATCGGGTCAGTGAGTTTTGCTTGAGAGGCCATGGGGCGCCGATGGGGAAGAAACGGGCGGTCATGGACGATCTGAGGCGTTCCGGAATGACGGATTGCTGCAAGGACAGCGCCAGAAAGAATGGATATAAGAACACCAATTTTGTCCGTTACGGTCCGGACAATGCCCTGAATGCCTCGGTCATCAAGTTCAAGAAATCGGCATTCGAAATGATAGAGGAGTAAAAGTTATGGGGACACCCTTCAAAAAACGGATACAACGGATACAGGCTTTCTTTGCTGAGGCTAAGGTGGGTGGGCTTCAGCTTCAATTGTTGTATCCGTTTTGTATCCGTTTTTTAAGAAAAGAGAGAAGAGTTGAGGAACCTCTGATCAAGTCCGTCGAAAAATAAATTCAGCGGAATTCCCTCAATAAAATAACGTCGAAGTGTGGGTTTTCCGTGGTTCCGCTCTCTGAATAACCCCTTTTCAGGGGGATTTCCAGGAT
>JAQTRE010000040.1 GCA_028711995.1 Dehalococcoidia bacterium
CCCTGTATTCATTTTGGAAAACTTCAGTTATTTTTTAGGCTGGTATACCCTGACCCAGTCAATTTCCATAGATGTCATTCCGTTTATTGGCTTAAGGCCTGATCATTGACGTAGAAAACCCGACCTTCACTGTCTATCCACCAGCAACCGATCGAAGCCCGATCGATGGCAAACTGGGTGAGCTTTAGCTTCTGTTCTGTTCGCTTGCGCTCGGTGATATCGCGGATGATCGCCGTGGCGAAGTAAGAATGGTCCGTTGTGCCGGAGGTCACAGAGAGTTCAACAGGGATCAGGCTGCCATCTTTGTGCTGACCTTCGATTTCCGTTACCCGACCGATGACCGGGCCAACGCCGGTGCGCATGAACTGACTTATTCCGCTCATCTTGGCCTGTTGATACCGCTGAGGGACGATCTGGAGCAGCGATTGCCCGAGTATTTCCTCCCGGGTGTAACCAAATATCCTTGTGGCGCTCTGGTTCCAGACCAATATTTTCATCTGATCATCGATGCATATCACTGCGTCGATGGAGGAATCGATCAGTTCTCGATATCTTTCTTCGCTTCGTTGAAGCTCCTGCTGAGCCCTCTTTCGTTCAGTGATGTCCCTGATGATACCGATCCGTCCGACCGGATTACCCGAGACATCCCTGAGCACTGCCATGCTTACTTCTGCGGGGAAAGAGGTGCCGTCTGCCTTGAGGATGGTGAATTCCGAATTTCCGAGCGTTTCTGTGGTATCGAGTTCTGCTATCATCCGCTCCAATGCTTCGGGCCCTGGTGATACGATGAACTGACGTGCGTTTCTGCCCAGTATTCTATCCCTGGAACTTACGCCATGCATCTCAAGCCACTGGTCGTTGACGTCCAGAATTGTGCTGTCCATGCCCGAGACCATTATTCCATCGGTCATAGAGTCGAATATCCGCCGCAGCTTTTCCTCGCTTTCCCGCAGCTTTTCCTCCGCCTTTTTGCGCTCGGTTATATCGCGGGTTACGCCGATGACTCCCACGGGATGCCCTTCAGGCCCGCGCAGGAATGTGGTATGGGATTGTGTCCAGATGGTGGAACCGTCTTTGCAATACTGTTCCAGTTCAAAGACTCGCCCACGAGGTTCTGGCTCCTGGCTCGATAGTTCGAGCTGCAACTCCTCTTGATAGATTTCCATGAGCATTTGGAGGGATTGGGGCGTAACTGCTTCTTCCAACGATTGCGCCATTGCCTCTTCAACCGTATATCCCCTGCTCTTGGTCACGGAAGGACTGATATGGGTCCATCGCAGGTTCATGTCCAGCGTCCAGATCATGTCGGTGGCGTTGTCAGCCAGACGGCGGTAGCGCTTTTCGCTCTCCTGAAGGGCTTCCTCCATCCGTTTGCTCTCGGTGACGTCGATGAAGGTGTTGTAAGCGTAAATTTGATCGTCAATCGTAACATAGGTGCTGCTGAGGCGCAATATCCTGATCTCTCCATCTTTGCGGATGGCGGATATCTCGAATTCCGTAGGCACAGCCTCTCCTGCTGCCTTCTTCTGTCTGCGTTGGAGGTAGTACTCCCTGGATTCAGGCGTCAGATGGACCGACAGTGGTTTTGAGGCAAACTCCTCGAAGTCGGCATAACCATATATCTTCAAAAGCGCCTGGTTGGCATAAACGATCTTGTTTTCATTGTTTATGCCGATCCCGATCAGCGAGTTTTCGACGATGGCGCGATATTTGGTTTCGCTCTCCCGCAGTTTCTCCTCGATCTGCTTGCGCTCCTCTATTTCCGTGAGCAAATCATTGTTGGCCTCCAGCAGTTCCCAGGTGCGTTCTTCCACGCGGTCCTCCAGTTTATCGCTGGCCTGCTGCAATTGAGTGTTGGCTGTGGAAAGCTCCTGGGTTCTCTGCTCGACTTTGCTCTCCAGGCTGGCGGTGTAGTCTTGAAGTTCTTCCTGTGTTTTCTGTAAAGTCGATGCCATGTTGCCGAATGCTTTGGATAGATCTCCGACTTCATCTCTGGAGGTGGTGATGCTGTAATTCCAGTTTCCCTGCATGATCTGTTCGGCACTGTGCCGCAGTTTGATGATCGGCCCGGAAAGCATTCTGGAGAAAAACAGGGCCGCAAAGGCTCCAAGGGCCAGAGATCCAAGCAGCACCCAGAACATGTTTCGAGTCAAATCCGATACCGGATCAAACGCTTCTCCATATCCCTTCTCCACAACTACTGTCCATCCGGTATCCGGTAATTGCTGGTAGGTGCTGATGACTTTGGCCCCCATGTAGTTCTTCGTGACGACGGGTTCCGGTGTCAGAGCGGGATTGCCAGTTACAACATGGCCGTTTTCATCCCGAATCTGAGGCGGGTTGACTTGTTGCGTCAGCACTGCGCCGCCGATAAATCGCGAGGGGGTCAGCATGAAACCGTCCTGGTTCAAAATGTACACTTCACCCGTGTCTCCCAGGCCTTCTCTATCGGCGGCTATTTCCGATAGCAAATCCTCTCCTCCCAGAAAGGCCATGACCCCTGCAAGTTGCCCAGACACAAAGAATGGTTGTGCCACCGCGAGAACAAAAGAGGGGCTGTCATCCTGGAGCTTGATATCGCCGATGAATATCCCCTCTTTGCCGTTCAGATAGATCGGGCTCTGGCTGAAATCCGTTTGTGACTGATCGCGCATTCTCGGGTCTTGCGTCGGGGCTTTACGGGGATCGAGCAGGCTCAGGTCCAAACCGCTGTCAATGGCTTTTGACAGGTCGATTTGGCTGAAGTCCATCTCGCTCAAGTCGATCTTGCTCCAATCGACCACACTGAAATTGATATTGCCGAAGTCGATTTTACTCAAATCCAGACCGCGGAAACTGTCTTGAAGTCCGGTATATGAGGTTGTTACCACCCTCCCACTGGAATCCAGATAGATGGCCTCTCGGATTTGTTGGCTGGACATGGCGAAATTGGACATCAGCGATCCGATGATGGTGGTGTAGTCGGGCATCCCTGTCTTCTGGGTGAAACCGCCGGCCTGGCTCAGGGCAACGTCAGCGACAGCCTGAATATCGAGCAGGCGAAGTATTTCCTTCTGTCTGTCCAGCATATTCTGGATGTTGTGGGATTTGGCCTGCGCTGTGGCTACCAGTTGCGCATTGATCTGGTTTTTGAGGGAATCTCTGGCCATGGTTCTGCCGATCAGGGTTCCGACACATCCGGTCAAAAACACGACGATAAGGATCAGCAAAAGGATTTTGGTTCTAATGCTCATTGGGCTCCTCGGTTTCTTTTCAAAAATATCCGTAGCCTGGAGTTCTGCCCATCACAGCAGGTGTGCGAACACGCAGGCATGTGGTAGACAATGCCTATTTGAGTTTAGTTGACTTCCGGTTTGGCTGAATAGCGGAACCGCACGCATTTTCTCATGGGAGAAACCTGCATTTTTTGCATCAATCATCAGTTGTCAGTGGGGGTGCTTTTCTGGACTTCGATCTTTGCATACCATTATAATTCCTATGTGGTGCGAAGAAATGCCTGAACTGCCTGAAGTGGAGACCATCCGCAGAGAACTCGTTCCCAAACTAGTGGGGCATCAGTTTATGTCGGCGGAGCTCCTGTGGCCGAAAGTGGTGCGGGAACCTGCCCCCGAAGAATTCTGCCGGAGGGTCGCCGGTCAGAGAATCGAAGATATCCGGCGGCGGGGAAAATACTTTATTTTCCATCTCTCAGATCGGGATCGGTTGGTTGTCCATTTAAAAATGACGGGCGCGTTGCTGATCCTGACTGAATCCCAGCAGTGCCGAAATCACACTACGGCTATATTCACGTTTGATGGTGGAATTCGTTTGCACTTCATCGATCAGCGCAAGTTCGGAGCGATCTGGCTGGTTGAGGATGAAAACAGGGTGGTTGGGGAACTTGGGCCGGAACCACTTGAGCCGTCGTTCACTCCGATGCTTCTGCACCGGATTGCGGAGAGGCATCGCGTGCCGATCAAAGCACTGCTTTGTGATCAGCATTCTATAGCGGGCATAGGCAATATGTATGCCGATGAAGCGCTGTTCGTTGCCGGAATTCACCCGCTGAGAGCGGCCAATTCCCTCTCCGATAGTGAATTGAGCCATTTACACGGCGCAGTCATCGAGGTGCTGCAGAAGGGAATAGAGAAGAAAGGGGCAAGCATGGAGAACTATCTTCGCCCCGATGGTGGCAAAGGGGAGGCTCAGTCTGAGTTCAGGGTTGCCCACCGGCGCGGTGAAGCGTGCCTGGTTTGCGGCTCTCCTATCACCAGGATCAGTATTCGAGGTCGGGGCACTTATTTTTGCCCTTGCTGTCAGGGGTCGATAGGATGAAAGAGGATACAGGCAGCCTGCTAAACGAAGTCGAAAAACTGTTCGAGCAGGAAGGGAATTTGGTTCGGTTGGAATCTGGCAGAGTGGTATTCGTTGGGGATACGCATGGAGACCTGGAGGCCACACAGAGGGTTCTGGATAAGTATCTGGGCGCGAACTGCAAGATCGTTTTCCTCGGCGATTATGTGGATCGCGGACCGGAGTCGGTGGAAAACCTGAATGTCCTGCTGAGAACCAAAATCGAGGTTCCCGAAAATATTTTTCTGCTGATGGGAAACCACGAGGGGTACAAAACCGTTCCGTTTTCCCCCGCCGATTTCTGGGAGGGGTTGGATCGGGAATGGCGCCAGCGATATGCCGCCGTCCTCTCCATGCTCCCGCTGGCGGTATCGACCTCCAATGGGATTGTTGCCCTGCATGGTGCGTTGCCTTACGTACAAGCGCTGGAAGATATTAGCAGTATCCAGTTTGGCAGCCGCGAGTGGCAGCAGGTGACGTGGGGAGACTGGCGGGAGAATGAAGCCAGTGATCTCGATGATCACACGGTCACGGGAAGGCCCCAGTTCGGGCAGAAGTGGTTCGAGGAAATCATGCGCAGATTGGGCAAGAATGTTCTGATCCGGTCTCACCAACCGGATATCGCCCCGGTGATCTATGATCGGAGGTGCTTGACGATTTTCACCTCCTCCGTCTACCGCGCGCTGGTGCCAAAGAGAACCGTAGCTATTGCCGATTTGGAAAAAGAGATCAGAACGGTGGATGATCTGGAGATCGAGACGATTTAAGGAGGAGAAGGTGGCGTCATTGCCATTCTATACCCGGAATGCCCTGATGTTTTTTGGCCTATCCAGGGAGGAGGAAAGTGAATAAATCTAAATTGCTGCGTTTTATGATGGTGCTGGTCCCGTATTTTATCCTGCTTGGCGTTACGATATACTCCTATGCAGATGTTAAGGGCTCCGATCTTGACAGCGGTGCGCCCAAGATACTGCTCTTGATTCCGGCGGTGATTTCGCTGATGCTTCCTACAACCTATGGCGCATTGATATTCGGCATCAAAGACAATCCCAGGCCAACGGCCACGTTGCTGGTGGGCATCTTCATGGGTGTCACCTTGCTTATTTTGGCTGGCGTCGTTTACCTGATTGCTTCTTGAAAAGGGGCTGCTGAGGATTTATTTGTATCTCACCCCAGCTCCGCAAGCTGCTTTTGCAGTCGCTCCAGTCTATCTTTGCCCTCGGCGATGTTCTGGCGCTCTCTTTCCACCACCTGTGCCGGGGCTTTGGAGATGAACTGCTCATTGGCCAGTCGCGCCTCGGTGCGGGAGATCTGGGCATGGACCGATTCGATCTCCTTTTGCAGTCGATTGCGCTCCGCATCGAAATCGATCATTCCTCTGAGCGGCAGGATCACCTCCACGTCCCGTAGCACTAGCACCTTGGCAGCGTCTTTTTTCGATTCCTTGGCCGATCGATCGATGATCGTCAGCGGACGCACCCGGGCCAGTGCTGAGATGATCGGGGTGTACTTTTCAGCCGGAAACCCGAAATCCTGTACCGCAATCAGCCCTTCGATGTATTTAGCGGGCTCGACTTTGGCTTCGGCGCGGGCATTGCGGATGGAGCGGACGATCTCGATCACCGATTCCATTTGGCGCTCGGCAGGAGGGTCTATATCCAAAAGATCGGCCAGAGGGTAGGCCGCGATCATAATCGATTCCGGAGCGTCATGATCCGGCTGATACTCCCTTATCCGCTGCCAGATTTCCTCGGTGATGAAGGGCATAAAGGGATGGAGCAGCCGCAATGTCTTTTCCAGGGTATCAACCAGCACGGGCATGGGGGACATGTCTTTCTGCTGGAGGCGTATCTTGGCCATCTCGATATACCAGTCGCAGAACTCGCCCCAGACGAACTCGTGAATCCGGCTCAGCGCTTCGCCGAGCATGAAGCCTTCCATCAGTTGGTGGACTTCAACGATCAGCCGATTCAGGCGGCTCCTGATCCAGCGATCTTCAATGGGCATCTGCGCAGCCTGGCCGGAGCCTGATCGGTCAGCTTGGCTGACGTTTGATCGGGTAGCTTGGCTGACGTCAGCCAAGCTACCCTCAATATTCCCCAGGATAAACCGGCTGGTGTTCCAGAGCTTGTTGGCGAAGTTGCGGCTGCCCTCCAGCTTTTGCGGGCTGATTCGCATATCGTTCCCCGGCGTGTTGCCCACGATCAGGGCCAGGCGCAGGGCATCGGTGCCGTATTGCTCCAGCGTCTTGAGCGGGTCGATCACATTGCCCCGGGTCTTGCTCATCTTCTCGCCCTTCTCATCCCGGATCAGCCCGTGGAGATAGACCTTATCGAAAGGAACCTTGCCGGTGTTTTCCAGGCCCATCATGATCATCCGAGCCACCCAGAAGAAAAGGATATCGTAGCCGGTCTCCATCACCGACGTGGGATAGAAATAATTAAAGTCCTCGGTGTCATCCGGCCAGCCGAGGGTGGAGTGCGTCCACAGTCCTGAGCTGAACCAGGTATCCAGCACATCAGGGTCCTGTTCGATGCGCTGGGATCTGCAATGCGAGCACGAACTGGGATCATCCACCGCGATGGTTATCTGGCCGCAATCCTGGCAATACCAGACAGGAATGCGATGCCCCCACCAGAGCTGGCGGCTGATGCACCAATCGCGGATATTGTTCATCCAGTTCAGATAGGTTTTGGTGAAATGCGCCGGGATGATCTGGATTCGGCCATCCATCACGGCATCGATGGCGGGTTTGGCCAGCGAATCGATTTTGACAAACCACTGCTTGGTGATCAGGGGCTCCACCATTGTCCGGCAGCGATAGCAATGCCCTACGGCATGAGTGTGAGGCTCGGTCTTGACCATCAATCCATCGCGTTCGAGGTCAGCCAGCAATTTCTTGCGGGCCACAAATCGATCCAGCCCTTTGTAGGGGCCGGCATTCTCGTTCAGGGTGGCGTCCAGGTTCATCACGTTCACATGCGGCAGGTGGTGGCGGTCAGCGATCTCGAAGTCCACCGGATCGTGAGCGGGCGTCACCTTCAAAGCGCCGGTTCCGAATGCGGAATCGACGGCGTCATCGCCGATGATGGGAATCTCGCGCCCGATGGCTGGCAGAACGACGCTTTTGCCGATCAGGTGTTTGTATCGAACGTCCTTGGGATTGACCGCCACGGCTGTATCTCCCAAAAGTGTCTCCGGACGGGTGGTGGCCACTACCACGAACTCGTTTTTCTTATCGGCCAGCCTGTATCTGATATGGTAGAAATTGCCCTGGATTTCCTTGTGGTCCACTTCCAGGTCGGAAAGGACGGTGGCACAGGCGGGGCACCAGTTGGTCAGGCGCTCTCCTCGATAGATGAGGCCCTTGTTATAGAGATTCATGAACGTGGTGCGGACCGCCTTGGCCGGGCCCGGGTCCATGGTGAAGACTTCCCGGCTCCAGTCGCAGGAGACGCCCAGCCGCTTGTGCTGTTCGGTGATGAGCCCCCGGCAACGGGCCACCCACTGCCAGACGCGCTCCAGAAACTTCTCTCTCCCCAGCGTTTGACGATCCAAGCCTTCCTTGGCCAGCAGTTGCTGAACGACGTACTGTGTGGCGATGCTGGCGTGATCGACTCCGGGCAGCCACAGCGTAGGATCGCCTTTCATGCGGTGCCATCGCGTCAAAACATCCTCCAGAGTGGCCGTCAGGGCATGCCCCAGATGCAGCTCCCCGGTCACGTTCGGCGGCGGCATGATGATGACAAATGGCTTTTTCTTGGGATCGATCTTGGGGGAGAAATAGCCTTTCTCCATCCAGAACGGATACCATTTGCTTTCGATCTGTTTCGGATCATAGGCTTTGGGGATTTCATTCAGCTGTTGTGCCATCAGGTATAAGTTTCCCTTCAAAAATAAAGGCGATTTGGGAATCGCCCTTGCCGATATATTCTACACTTGGTGAGCGAATGGCGTCAAATTGTCCCTATAGTTCCATGCCCTCATAGGCCAGCCGGATATCGATGCCCAGTTTTTGTGCCATTTGGCCGACTTCTCTTCTGATCTCATCTTCAAACTCCGGATTCAGATGAGTGAGCACTACTCTGGGGAAATAGCCCTTGGTTTGTTGAAAATTAATCAATTCTGTTCCCAGCATCAGCGGGCAGAGATGCATGGCTTGCAAAGCGATATCAGCCAGCTTGTTTGGGAAGGTTGTCTCGATGATCAAGATGCTCGGTGATATATATTCCCAGCAGGAAGATAACCCTGGGCCGGTGTCTCCGCTGAAGAATACCTTCTGTCCCCGCTTGCCAGTGATCTCAAATCCTACGGCTGGGATGGCATGGCTTACCGGAATAGGGAGAACCCCGTAGCCAGCGATATTTTCTGCATGATAGGGTTCGAGCCGATGTAACCTCAGAGCGGGGTTTTCAGGCGAAGGCCACTGAGTGAATTTGGGATAGACCGTGCCGTCGATCAAGTGAGTTTCCAGGATATCCAGTGTGTCCTGTGTGGCGTAGATATCGATGGTTCGATAGGAATTCCTCAGGGCAAGAAGGGGGATGTCCCGGATATGGTCATAGTGGCCGTGGGTCAACAAAACGGAGCTGATGTTGCCCTGTTGGGCAAAGGAGAGGCCGGAGGTCAGGCTTCCCGCATCGATAGCCATGACGCCGTCGATGAGGATCGAAGGAAGCCGGGTATCGGTTGATTCGAAATTGTGGGCGCCGAGAAACTTCATCTTCATTCGAGGTGTCCTTCAATGCAGGTGGTGTTGAATCCTCCCCGTATATTGTAGATGGTCGTCACTCGAAGCCGATTGGTTTCCAGGACATTTTTGAGATCCTGGAAGATCCGCTTGGTGATGGCTTCCTGATAGATACCGACGTTGCGGAAGCTGATGAAATAGTATTTCAGGCTCTTGAGCTCGACGCACTTTCCGCCGGTGGGATAGTATTCGATTCTGACTTTGGCCAGGTCCGGCAGGCCGCTGAACGGACACACGGCGCTGAATTCTTCCGTCTCGATCAGAATGGATTGTTCGGGGCTATCGAATGGGAAAGTTTCCAGCCAATCCGGGCGGATGTGGCTTTCGTCCTGGAATTCAAAAGATTTACCTTCAGCTATCGGCATTTTTCACCTGTTAGGGGATATTCAAAAACCTGTGGATTTGAAGGCTTAACCGCCATTGCGGATGCTCCAGGCAATATTGTACCGCCTGAAGGGTGTTCTTGGCCACCTCCGGGCCATATAATGGTTGCAGCAGGAAATGATCGAATCTATGTCGCAGGAAGTCCTGGGGGTCCATGTTTGCCTGCGGGAAGACGAGCTTTAACTCATTGCCTTCTTTTAAAACCAGTTCCGCGCCAGACTTCGGGCTGACGCAAATCCAATCGATTCTCTCCGGCGGTTCGAGCGTTCCATTGGTTTCGACAGCTACTTCAAATCCAGCTGTGTGGAAGGCATCTACCAGCGTCTGATCGAGTTGCAGCAGCGGCTCTCCGCCGGTGCATACAACGAAGGGATGGGAATTGGGATCATCCGGCCACAGGGCTCTTGCCCTACGGGCAAGAGCTTCGGCGCTGGCAAATGTTGCCCCTCCGGGGCCATCGGTTCCCACAAAGTCCGTATCGCAGAAGCGGCAAATCGCCATGGCTCGGTCTTCCTCGCGCCCTGACCAGAGATTGCATCCTGAAAACCGCACAAAGACGGCAGGTCTTCCTGTGTGGACTCCTTCTCCCTGGAGGGTGTAATAGATTTCCTTGATGGAATAGCTCATCGGATATCATCCGGGTATATCAGCGGATCGGTCAAACCGGCATCCTTGAACCCTTTCAGCCGAAGCCGGCAGGCATCGCAATGGCCGCAGGGGCCGCCATCTTTCAGCGGATCGTAGCAGGAATGGGTGAGGGAGTAGTCCATACCCAGAGCCATTCCCTTCTGGATAATCTGGGCTTTGGAAAGGTTTATCAGAGGGGTATGGATGGTTATGGATTGCTTCCCTTCCACTCCCATTCGGGTTGCCAGGTTGGCCATGTTCCGGAATGCCGCAATATATTCCGGTCGGCAGTCAGGATAGCCGCTGTAATCCACGGCATTAACCCCGATGAAAATGTCATTCACGTTCACTACTTCTGCCCAGGCCAGAGCAAAGGATAGGAAAATGGTGTTTCGCGCCGGGACGTAAGTGGCGGGAATGCCTGCCGCCTGATTATCCATTGGCCGATCCTTGGGAATTTCACCCTCGCCTGTGAGGGCAGAACCCCCGAAGGCACGGAGGTTGATATCGATGACAATGTGGTTCTGCACGTCGTATTTCCGGGCTACTCGGCGAGCCGCCTCGATCTCAAACTCGTGGCGCAGGCCATAACGGAAAGTCAGGGCGTAAGGCAAGAATCCCTGATCTCTGGCGATGGCCAGGGTAGTGGTGGAATCAAGTCCGCCGCTCAAGAGGACAATCGTTTTTCTGTTCAATGCGTGCCTGCCCTAAATCCACCGTTTTGATCGAAAGAAGGCCAGCATACCCAGGACGATGGCGATCATGAAAGTCAGTATGATGGGGAAAACGGCGACATCATTTTGAAAGGGGAGATCAATGTTCATGCCATATACACTGGCGATCAATGTCAAAGGCAGAAGGATAACAGATATGACGGTGAGCAACCTCATCACCTGATTGATGCGAAAAGACGTCAAGGTATTGTTGGTATCATTGAGGCCCTCTATGACCTCTTTGTATTCGTCCAGGTAATCCATTATCTTGCGGTTGTGGTCAGCCAGATCGCCGAAGTAAATTTCGGGGTCTTCCCGAATCAGCGGAAGCTCGCTTTTCTCCAGCCACTCAAATACCTCGATCTGGGGTTTTGTGATTCGCCTGATTGATAGAACATCCCGCCGGAGTATCGATATCTCGCGCACGGCTTCTCGGGTATCATCGCTGAATATCTGCTCCTCCACGGCATCGATATTATTCTTGATCCGGTTGAGGATGGGGAAGCAGTAGTTGACCAGACGATCAAGGAGAAGGTATAGCAGATAACCGGAGCCATGGCTCATGCTCGCGTCCCGAGTCTCCGTGTTGTTGAGGCAATCCCGGAAGAATCGGTTGAGAGGCTTCAGATTGCCTTCGTGCAGCATAATCAGATAGTTTTCGCCCAGGAATATCGAGACCTGGCTGACGTTGGTGAAGCCTATCTTTTTGTTGAATACCGGGAAATGAAACACGATGAACAAGTAGTCCGGATAGGCATCAACTTTGGGGCGCTGAATCCGGCTCAGGCAATCATCCAGGTCCAAAGGGTGAAAGAGGTAGTGTTCAGCCAGATACGAGGTCTCTGTTGCGGTCGGTCTCTCAATATCGATCCACTCCAGCTTGCCCAGTGAGATGGAATTGATTCTGGGTTCGGGTTTGACCACATTTGTAGAATCCATTATATGATTCGCTTGTCAGCGCTGAGTTAAGTATCTTTCCGCGGAAAGAGCGGCAATGGCGCCATCGCCCGTTGCTGCAACGACCTGACGGATAGATCCCTCCCGGATATCACCGGCAGCGAAAACCCCCGGTATCTCAGTTTCCATTTGGCTGTTGACGGGGATGAGTCCTCCTGGTCCCAGTTGCAGAAACTTGGAGAGATACTCGGTGTTCGGCTTGCTTCCCACCGCCATGAAAACGCCGCTCACCTGGAGAGTCGATTTCTCCCCGGTGTGGACGTGCCGCAGTTGGAGGTTGCTCACACTGTTTTCGCCACTGATAGCCTCAACCACGGTATTCCAGATGAACTCGATCTTGGGATCGGCAAAAGCCCTGTCTCGCAGGACCTTGGAGGCGCGGAGCTGATCTCTTCGGTGAATGACGAACACCCTGGGGCAACGCCGAGCGAGGAACAGCGCATCCGATATGGCTACATTTCCTCCTCCCACCACTGCCACCGCGAGGTCTCTGAAGAAAGGGCCATCACAGGTGGCGCAGTAGGATAATCCTCTGCCGACAAACTCTTCCTCTCCGGGTATCCCCAGCTTGGCATACTCTGAGCCGCCAGCGATGATCAGCGCTTCTGCAAAATAGTCGCCGTGGCTTGTCTTGACGATCTTTTCTTCCCCGGCAAGTTCGATATCGGTTACCTGAGTCATCTCTATCGTGACCCCGTTCTTGGCCGCCTGCTGCTCCATGAGCTGTCCCAGATCGAACCCTGAAATCCCCTGCGGGAAGCCGGGATAGTTCTCCACCAGTTCGGAATTGATGATCTTGCCGCCCGAGGCCATCATCTCCAGAAGCAGCGTTTTGAGCCCTGCCCTCGCGGTATAGATACCGGCAGTGAGCCCTGCAGGACCTCCCCCGATAATGATGATCTGATATCGCCTGTCGTCGTTCATCGCTAAGTTAGAAAACCATCCAGTTTCTTTTTGAACTCCGCTTTGGGTCTGAGTCCGACGATCTGGGTCATCGGCTTCCCGTCTTTGAAAATGATCACGGTGGGGATACTTGCAATGTTGTATGCGGCTGCTGTTTTGGGATTCTCATCTACGTTGACCTTGGCGAAAGTTGCCTTGCCTTCGTACTCGGAGGACAACTCTTCGATAATCGGGGCCACGGCCTTGCAAGGTCCGCACCAAGGGGCCCAGAAATCAACCAGGACCGGATTTTTGGCTTTGATCACAGTTTGCTCGAAATCAGCATCGGTTACTGCCAGTGGTTTAGCCATGCTTCCCTCCTTTGCTCGCGAGAAATCTAAGTTCCGATAGTTTCCAGGATTCGCTGCCTTACCATTCGCTCTGCCACGCGAATTGCTTGCTTCAGCATGATGGAATCGCTCCGCCCGTGAGTTTTGATCACATTGCCATTGACCCCCAGTAACAGAGCTCCCGGGGCATAATTCAGGATGGGCCCTTTTGTTTGCGCGGGAATAGATTCGTTATCAGAGGATTGCTTTGCAGATTTGGAGAGTAATTCTCCCAATCCCTCAAATAATTTTATCACTACATTGCCGGTGAAGCCATCGGTTACCACTACATCAGCGTTGCCTTGGATAAGGCCGCGCCCCTCCACGTTACCGATGAAGTTCAGTTGCCCTTTTGCCAGAGTGGCGTGGGTGGAGCGAGCCACCTTATTGCCTTTGGTTGCCTCCTCTCCGGTGGATAGGAGACCAATGCGAGGTGTGGGGACGTTGAATATTTTTTGCATGAAAATATTCCCCATCTGGGCAAAATGCACCAGATGTTGAGGTTTACAGTCGGCATTGGCTCCCACGTCCAGAAACAGGACCGGTCCGGCAGGGGATTCAAAGACAATCGCTAAGGCCGGGCGCTTTATATTCTTTTTCATGCCCAATATCAACAATCCGGCTGCGGTGATTGCACCGGTACTGCCGCCGGAGAGAAATGCATCGGCCTGACCGTTTTTGATCAGATTCATGCCGGCCACAATGGAGGAGTTTGGCTTCCGGCGGATCGCTCGAACGGGATCTTCGTCCATGCCGATCACGTCTTCGGCCGGATGAATGCTTATTCTGGCTCCTTCCAGATCATAGTGAGACAGCTCATTTTGTATGGCCTCCTGTTGGCCTACCAGGACAAGTTCGGCATTGAGTTCGCGTGCTGCTTCCACTGCCCCTTTTACGATCTCTCGGGGGGCATAGTCGCCACCCATGGCATCAACCACAATCCTGGGAGCTGTGGCGATTTGTTGGACCTTATCTTTGCTCTTCTTCTCTTTCTTCTCTTTCTTGGCTTTGTCTTTCTTTTCCTTTTCCTTGGGCGACTCTTTCTCCAGGTCTTTTTCTGGGTCTTTTTCCTTACTCTTTTTTCCCATTTATCGTGAATCCCTCTCCACGAAGTAATTTTGCGGTGTAGCCATATTGTTAATGAATCATATCAGATTGAGCGCACGTGCTGCAATGCGCATCGGGGGAGCGCTTCAAACGCCGGGTTTTGCCCGATTCGATTTGGCTTCGAGTCGGCGTCGTTAACAGGTTTTCTCCGCTATCTCAGCGATTCCGGGAAGACCAATCGTGCACGAAGGGATTGTGGGATCGTTCTGCGCCGATAGTCGTCTGAGGCCCGTGCCCGGAATAGACGATGGTTTCATCCGGCAGGACCATGAGCTTGCTGAAAATGCCGGTCATCAGTTGAGAGTAGCTGCCGCCGGGCAAATCTGTTCGGCCGATGCTGAATTGAAAGAGAGTGTCTCCGCTGAAAACCACACCCTTGCCTGCCAGGGCAATCCCTCCAGACGAATGTCCCGGAATGTGGAGCACTGTGAATTTCAAATCACCGATCTCTACTACATCGCCATCACGGAGGAGTTTGTCCGGAAGGGGCGCTTTGTTAAAGGAAACCCCCATCATTCCTCCGAATATTCGGGCCATGTCTTCCATTGATTTGCTCGGCTCGCTCTCCGCTTCATGCATGGCAAAAGGCGCGCCGGTCTTCTCCTTTATCTGTTTTACCGCGCCGATATGGTCCAGATGGCTGTGGGTGGCGACAATCAGTTTTACCTCAAGGCCCAGCTTTTTGGCGGCATTCAGGATGGTATCTGCATCAGCCCCCGGATCGATGATCATCCCTTCCTTGGTTTTTTCCGATCCCACGATGTAGCAGTTTGACATAAAAGGACCTACCATAAGCATCTTCAGAATCAAGTTATCCTCCACCAGTTTATATCAGCCCTTTCTTTTTGAAGTATCCCCGGTACCCGGAAACTGTTATGGCAAGGTTAATGTCTTTGCGATCATAATTCAACCGGGTTGAGATACTGTCCCTGATATGGGCTTCGAGACGCCGAATGATTTGCTCCTCATCCTCGTTTGCTTGCAGGGCTTCCAGAATGATATCCCTGTAACACCTCAACTCTTCTTCCTGGAGCTGCAGCAGCCTGTTCACCTCTCTCCCGACGCCGTAGTGAGGATAGAATAAGAGTTGAGGATCAAATCCCCTGATTTTTGAAACGCTTTGGAGCGCCGGCTCCAGATCGAAACCATCCGGGGCGATGGGTATCACCGTCTCCACTCCGGGAAGGTACATTCCGAGCGCATCCCCGCAGAAAATACCCTTACTCAGGCTTTCGTAGAAGCAGAGATGATGAGAAGCATGTCCCGGAGAGTAGATCACCTCTAGGTCCCGGTTCCCCAAGTTCAGTTTCTCACCGTCCTGAACCGTGATCAGCCGATCTTCTGGAATCGGTGAAATTGGCCCTAGCTCATTCTGAAAGTTCGGGCCAAAGGCCTTTTTGCTCGCTTCGATGAGCCTTGAAGGATCGGCCAGATGCCGCTTACCGCGTTCATGGGCAACCACTTTGGTTTTCGGTAATTTCCCCGCCAGATAACCAGCGCCCCCGGAGTGATCTACATGGACATGTGTTGGAATGATATACGAAAGCGATTCCGGACGGAATTTCAAATCCCTTTCCATGGCCTCAAGGATGATCTCTACCTGAGCTGTGGGTCCCGGATCGACGAGAGCCGGTTTTTTTCCTGATATGAGATACGAGAAGCAGAAATCCCCTTTTTTCTCCGGGTCGATCAGGTAAATCCCCTCAGCTACTTCTGCAATCTTGCTCACGGTTAGCCATACTCCCTCAGCAGCAACGCTTGGCCTATTTTATCACAGGGGATACACTTGCAGTAAGATAGGCATAGATACAGGTAGAAAACAACAAACATAGGGTATGATGTGGAGTAGTGGCCTCTCGATCTCAGCCTACCTCAAACGAACGTAGGGCGGGCAAACTGAAATCGAGTGTTGACTTCATAAGTCTCTTACCCTATCTCTCTTGTCCACAGAGAAGCCATGGCCGGACCGCCACCGACACACAGGGACGCCCCACCGGTGGTCAAGCCCAACCGTTCCATTTCATAATATAGCGTGACCATCAGCCGAAGTCCGGTGCATCCCACGGGATGGCCCAGTGATATGCCTGACCCGTTATGGTTGTGCTTTTCGATAGCTAGTGTGATATTGTGATCTTCCTTGAGCATTCGTTTTACAGCTAATATCTGAACCGCAAAGGCTTCATTGATTTCCCAGTAGTCAATATCTTCGAATTTTATACCGGCCTGAGCGAGGCATTTGGGGATTGCCACTGCAGGTCCAAGCCCCATTATTTCGGGGGCAACACCTTCCGTGCATATATTGATCAGTTTCATCAGAGGCCTGATCCCCAGCTCGGTTGCCTTTTCCCGGGACATGATCACGGCAGCCGTTGCCCCGTCGCAAATCCCTGAAGCGTTAGACATGGTCACCACGCCGTTTTCTTTGAAGGGGGTACGCAATTCGGATAAGCTCTGCAGGGTGACGCTTCTATCAACATGCTCGTCCGTGTCAAAAAGGGTGGATCCTCTCTTGGCTTTTATTTTTACGGGAACGATCTCCCTTTTGAACCGACCTTCATCGATGGCCGTCGTGGCCCGCGTGTGACTCAATAGAGCCAGTTCATCACATTCCTGACGCGAGATATTGTATCGCGCGCCGATATTTTCAGCGGTTATTCCCACATGTCCCGGAACCAGTTCATCGATCAAGGCGTCATGATACATGTGATCTTCAACCGTTCCCGGGCCTAGCTTATAGCCTTGTCTTGCTTTAGACATGATGTAAGGCGCAGTTGACATACTTTCTACCCCAACAATCAGGGCGATTTCTGTCTTCCCCAGCATAATATTGTGCGCTGCAATCTCCAGGGCACGCATTCCCGAAGCGCAATTCTGATTCACCGACACAGCGCCGCTTCTGCTGGGAAGCCCCAATCTCATGGCAACTTGACGCGCCGGCAAAGAGCCTTGAAGGGCTGTAAGTATCTGTCCCATGCATATCTCATCAATCAGACCCGCAGGAACACCAGATCGTTTTATGGCTTCTCCCCCGGCAGTAATTGCCAGATCTCTTGCAGGAACGCTCTTGAGGCTTCCCAAAAATTCTCCGATCGCCGTTCTGCAGGCGCTTACCATCACAACCTCTTGAAGCTTCATGGTCTTGGTTTCCTCCTGTCTGTTTGCCGGTGCTTGGCCCCGTGTCGCTTCCGCCTTTCAAGTGGCTGACGATGCTTGAGCCATACCCGTGCTTGTCTTCAGGCTTTCTGGGGTGAAAAACATAAATGATGAAATCCCCCCGGTAAAGCCTCTTTGATTTTATATGAACATCGAAGTAAAGGAAAGATAACTTGAAAATCGCCGCAATCAGCGATTCATCACCGTGCCTCGCACAAACTCCTCTCCATGGGGGCGGGCCAGCCAAAACTTCTCCACACCCAAAAATAGAAACTCTCTTTAAGGTCGTTGTGGCTCATGGTGGAGGCTCTTTTATAGCATCTGAGCCTTCCTTGGCGGTGGCTGCCTCAAAGATAGGGCGGAATGCCGGTCCCGCCGTCTATCCGGTCCAGCTCCATACCTTTAACCTTACCCTTGGTACTACAAAGGGCAGCGCGTCATTCATGATCACCCGTTCCACCCCCACAAACTTCACGGGCTAGCTCCCATGATATACGTTCGACTTGTCTGGATAATAACATCCGGCAGTCCCCGGCAAAATAAACGCGGCTAAATAGGTGAACCGTTTTCGATGGCGGCTCAGCCAATCGCTGTGATATTCTTGTGACTTGTTTGTTAAGTGCTCTGACTATACTCATTAATTGCCAAGGCATCTTATGCGGGATGGATATGCCTGTTGAAATCGCTGCAAAGATATGATTCGGAATACAGCATCCCGGCAAATTGGTGTCGGTCGAGCTACGCTCTTTCGCTGGTTGAAGGCAGGTGTTTTGAAAAAGCAAGCCAGGGACGTTCGGGAATGGAGATAGTTCACTCAGGAAAATACATTGCGATCTCGGGGCAGAGATCACACGGCGAAGAGCGTCAACAAAGATAAGCTTAATAACGTGTCGAACGAATGAACTGATAAAGACGTAGATACCCACGGGCTCTGCCCGTGGGTATCTACGTGGCTTACACCATTAATGTGGAAAAGAGTAACATTGAGAACGGCATCGATATCCAAAGTGCCACCATCAAGATGGTGGTCGGGCCGGAATGGGTTGCCTCTCATGGCGGTGCCGACGCCATTCGGATTCTGCGATACGATCCTGACACCGGCCAAAAACAGGTTCTCCAGACTCGGCTTGTGGGTTATGATGACACCGGAAGGGCTGTTTTCGAAGGGTTTTCCCCTGATGGACTCTCCGTGTTTGGGCTGGCAGGGTTAAGGGCAGAAAGTTCTACGCAGGAGTCCCTTGTGCTGTTGGGTGAGCCAGGGATAACGGATATACCTTCCGATGTAACACCGGAAACGGTGGATCAGGGCGTTCCTTTGAAAGATTCCGCCGAAACTGCAGGGCGCGGTTACACCGGGTGGTGGATTATTGGTTTGATAGCAGGGATACTGCTTGTTCTGGTTACAGGCTGGCGCCTGAATATCTGGAGCAAAAACAGAACTTAAAGTAGAAGTGGTCTCAGGAGGGCCTACTATTTTCCCCGGCGATTGACCTCTATCATGAGGTCCGAACTGCATTGCCCGCGGGATGTAACGGGGAGTCACCAACTGTAGCACCGGACAGATTGCCGACATTGCCGGATTGAGGCGCATACGTTCTCCCGCGCAGAAATAAACCCGGGAAGGAATGTGTCTAAATCGTGAAAGAAACGCCTCCGGTAGTGAAGCCATGGGTTCTCCTGGCCATGGAACTGGCGGCAGCGGTTTTCGTTCTGATGGTGTTGGCATCAGTTCTCAACATCGCCGACAGGATAAAGGATACGGAAAGGCAGGCGTTGAATACGCCGTAGTGGCGCTTCGGTCGGAAGCCGGGGGAGGACCGATCTGTTTGAGTTCATGAGCAGACACGAATTCCCGCATAAACAAAGTTATGATATCTCCAGGGAAGGTATGGTGAGCGTGACCGCTGAAGAGTAAGGTACAGGTACTATAAAACCGAAGAAACGAGCATAATGAAATCGGGCGTCAAGACTCTCTGGGTTGCCGACCTTGGCTTCCTTGAATATCCAGGTAGTCCAGCTTTAACTGAACCTCGGTACGATAACCGGGGGAACGTCAATCATGTTGCCCTGTTCTTTCTTGAGGAATAACACGCAGATGGATCGAGGGTTGGCCCTGTTGGATAATCTTATTCAGGAGACTATGTTAGAGCCACAAGACATCATAAGCTGAAAGTACTATAAGCAATCAGGCCTCTGTCAGCATCGAAGAGGGAAAAAGATGAACCTGATAACCAGACTGAAGCAGTCCTTTACCCGCGCCGATGCATCTTCGGAACAACACCTCCCCGCGGGCACAGGACACAAGCAAGCAGACGTGGAGATGCCCCGGGAGAACGAAGACATCTACCGTCATCTGGTGGAACAGGCTGATGACGGCATCGCCATCATTCAGGATGAGATCATCCGATATGCCAATCCCGCCTCGTTGAAGATACTCGGATACACTCCCCGGGAAACCATCGGCACCCCAATCGCCCGGTATATCCATCCGGACGCTCTCGACGAGGTAATAGACCGCTATCAAAAAAGGATGTCCGGCAAGGACGTCCCCTCCCGGTATGAGAGCGCTTTTCTGCACAAAGACGGACGAAAGGTTCCCGTGGAGATCAACGCCTCAGCCACCTTCTTTAACAACAAGCCCGCCGATCTGGTGATTGTGCGAGATATCACCGAGCGCATGCTGATAGAACAGGTGCTGAGGGAAAGTGAACAGAAATATCGAACGCTCATTGAAAACTCCAGCATTAACCTTTTCATTCTGGATCGGGACGGCATTTTTCAGACTATGAATGCCAGTGGGGCTGCCTTGTTTGGCGGTAAACCGGCGGATTTCATCGGGAAATCCCTATTTGATCTGAATCCCAGAGATATTGCCGAAGAATATTATGAATCGAATCGCAGAACCATCGAAACCGGGATTGGGCACATTTATGAGAGAGACTGGGATTTCCCAACCGGGCGAAAAACCATGCTTGTTACTGAACAGGTCCTGAAAGACACCAATGGAAACAATATTGCACTCCAAAGCAGCAGTATTGATATCACCGAACGCAAGCAGGCGGAAGAGGCTATCAGAGAGAATGAGCATTTCATTACTGCCACACTCGATGATCTGGTCACCTTCGCCTCCGTATTGAAACCGGATGGCGAGATCATCTATTCCAACAATACCGGCCTCAAACTCATCGGGAAATCGATTGAACAGGTCCGGGGAGTGAAGTTCTGCGATATGGACTGGTGGACATATTCCCCGGAAACGCAAAGACTGATCAGGGAAGACCTGGAACGCTGTGCAGCGGGAGAGAGGATACTCCGCGAAGTTGAGGTCTATACTCAGGATGGGTATATCTGGATCGAGTTCAGCATCCATCCCGTTTTTGATGAAAACGGGGCCGTAAAATACCTCATACCTGAGGGACGGGATGTCACCACGAGCAAGCGGAGCAGAGACGCGCTACGAGAGAGTGAGGAGCGGTTCTCCAAGGCATTCCGATCCAGCCCTAATCTGATGGCCATCAGCACTCTAACGGATGGCCGACTGATCGATGTCAACAACGCCTTTTGTGCTGCCACTGGCCACAGTCGTGAAGATGTCATTAACCGCACAGTATCCGATATTGATCTATGGGCAGACCCCGGGCAACGCCTAGTGATGGTAGAAAAGATTCAGTTGAACGGCCGCATACATAACATGGAAGTGGACTTGCAGACCAAATCGGGCGAGATACGCCATATCCTTTTCGCAGGGGAAACCGCCACGCTGGACGGCGAGCCGCGTCTCATCTCCGTCGTAACGGATGTCACCGAGCGCAAGCTGCTGGAGCAGGCCCTTCAGGAAAGCAACCGGCAATTAAACACCCAGAACGAAGAGCTGCGCGCTTCAGAAGAGGCGCTTAAATCGGAGATCATGGCGACAAATAAGGCCCGGGCCTACAGCGAAGGATTGATCAACAGCATGTCCGATGGCCTTATTGTGCTGGATATGCAAGGGACCGTCATCGATATCAATGACGGCTATGCCAAAATGATCGGCTTCAAAAAAGGCGAGATCGTGGGCATGCCGCTCAGGAAGTTGGCCGGTGCGATAGGGCAGCTCTCATCCGGAGAGTTTGAGACAGGGTTTTCCAGGATTGATCAGTTCCTGTCCGGCGGTGAGATCGAAGACACAGAAATCGCCTTTCTCACCATAAGCGGGGAGCCTCGCAACGCATCCGTTTCTTATCGCATAGTGAGGACTCCCGAAGGCCAGCCATTGATGGTTCTGCTGGCGCTGAGAGATATCACCGAGCACAAGCAGATGGAAGAGAAGCTGCGGCACAGCGAGGAACATTTTCGGGCAATATTTGAGCAATCCACTTCAGGCAAATGCCTGGTTACTCCCGATGGCAAGTTCCTCATGGTGAACGATTCTTTTGCCGCGATGCTGGGATACAACAAACAGGAGTTGTCCGGGTTGAATTTTGCCGATATCACCCATCCCGATGACCTGGATGAAACCAAGAAATGCGTCCGTTGCCTCCTGGCGGGCGAACGGGAAACTTACCGCGCGGAGATACGCTATATTCACCATCAGGGACATACCGTCTGGACTATCGCGGGCACAACCCTCCTGCGGGATTCAAAAGGAGCCCCGCAGTGCTTCATGGTCAGTGTTCAAGATATCACCGAGCGCCAACGGGCTGAGCAGGCCCTCCACGCCTCGGAAGCAAACTTCCGCAACTCTCTGGAAAGTTCGCCTTTGGGAGTACGCATCGTCTCCACAAACGGAGATTTTCTTTATATCAACCGGACACTGCTTAACATCTATGGTTACGACAGCGTTGAGGAATTCAAAAACATCCCACTCGAGAAGCGCTACACGCCTGAAAGCTATGCCGCCGTCGAGGAAAGAAAAAGGAAAAGGAGACGAGGGGAGTTCATCCCGTTAGATTATGAAGTGGACATTGTGCGCAAGAATGGTGAAATTCGCCATCTGTTGACTCACACCAGCGAAGTGCTCTGGAATGGTGAAAAACAATTCCAGACGGTGTATGAGGACATCACGGAACGCAAGCAAGCGGAAGAAAATATCCGCCATACAAACATCGAGCTTGAAAAGGCATTTGAACAACTGAACGCCAGCCAGGAGCAGCTGCTGCAATCCGCCAAACTGGCCGCGGTGGGAGAATTGGTGGCCGGAGTAGCCCATGAGATTAACAATCCCCTGATGGCCATTTCCGGCTATGCCCAATTGCTGCTCGACGA
>JAQTRE010000041.1 GCA_028711995.1 Dehalococcoidia bacterium
GGAAGCCGGTGACCATCAAAGGAAGCCTCGGGAGATCTGTGGCGAAAGGGCCCGGTTTGAAGATGATGCGGAGGACGTCAGGCGGGGTGGTTTCTTCCAAAGAGAGGCCGGTCATGAGAGGGCATCGGAAATGCAAAGGGAAGCGGCGAGCCCAAACGGCTCAATTATAGTGCTTTGATCATATTGCCAAAGATGATACTACGTGCTACAGTACTATAATTTGGAGGTGAAACTATGAAGAAAATTATCATCTTGCTGCTTACAAGTATCCTCATTAGTATACTTGTCTCTGCGTGTGACGGGAATGATGGTCTTGGCCCGCAAGACAATACCCACACCCCAGCACAGGTAGAGGACACACCTCTCACAGAAGAAGAAATCTACGCTAACCTTTTGGCTAGAGCTGAGGGATTGGCTGAAGCATACGTCTCAGGGGATTACATGGAAGCTATTAGCTTCATGTATCCGAGAATAGTGGACATGGCGGGTGGGAGTAATGACGTGGCCGAGTCTCTCAAACAAGCGATTAAAGAAGACCAACTAGCTTTTCTCGCAATGAGTGCGGAAGACCCTATGGAGATCATTGAGAGTGGGGAGCGACTTTTTGTGATCGTTCCTATAGTAATGGAGGCACAGGACTTGGATGGAACGATGCTTATACGGTCCTTTCAGATAGGGGTCTCAGAGGATGGGGGAAATCAATGGTGGTTTATGGACAGTACAGGGATCGGGCCGAACCGGGAAATGTTCATTCTGATGTTCGGGGATCGGATTGATCAACTGGAGATACCAGAACCTGAGTTGCTGGAGTCCTATTGAGCGACTGGGAGACTATACCACCCCTTCAGAGCCTATCGGTTCAGATGTACTCTCTAAACCTTCTTTGTATAAACCAGAGTGGTGCTCTCCTCAGTCTTCACTGCATATAGATGCTTTGGGCTCGATATTAGGTGAATTGTATCATCCTGTGCCTGCCCTGAAGTTTTGATCTGCCGAATAGCTTCGTAAAGCCAGTTTGGGCATCCTGGAAGCGCATCGTCATTCCCTTTCATGAATAACTTCCAATGGAACTTCTTTGCATCCCAGATAGACGCCGGAATTGTTGTCTGAGTATTCATCATAGTTCCTCCTTTGGGTTATCAGGTTCGAGTTGTGTGGCCGGGGCGAGTTTCCCGGTGTCTCCTGCCGTTGGGCCATCAAAGGTCTTGCGATAATTCTCAATCGCTCTTTCTTGGCTTACCCACTGACTGTAATGGTCGGTCATCGCCAGAGACGAATGGCCCAGCAGGACACGTAGGCACAGAGGGTCTCCGCCATTCATGAGATAGTTGCAGGCAAATGTGTGCCGAAAGCAATGCAGACCCCGAGACTCTACGCCTGCCCTTTTACATACTCGTTGCACCATTTTATAGGTTCCAGAATATGAGAGTCTATCCATATGCTCAGACTCGAATCCGTAAGTAGTCATGAGATCGTGACAAACCCCATTGAATGGGATAACACGTTCCTTTGATCCTTTACCATGCACTTTAACGATCTTTCTCCTCACGTCTATGTCTGCGGTAGCAGTATCACTCAATTCGGTGGCTCTCAATCCGGTGTTGGCATACATGGCGATAATGATCTTATCTCTAGTATTACCACAGGCAGTAATCATCCTGGATACTTCTTCGTCACTGTAAATGGTGATAACACCTTTGGGTGTTTTCGGTGCGTTAACCTTATCCATCGGATTAGCTTTCACAAGACCCTCGGAATAAGCCCAGGAATAAAAGGACTTCAAGGCTACCCAATAATTTCTCAATCGGAATTTCGAGATGTTCCTGCGTGATTGCGCAACTATAAACAACTCGCAATGCTCTTTTGTTACAGCAGTTACTCGATGCGCTTGCAGATAGTCCACAAAATCAAACAAACAACGCTTGTAATCCCGAAGTGTTTTCTTCTTTAGGCCCTCAGATAATTTTGATGTTTCATATCTCTCGATCAACATACCAACATCCGCTAAAGTATATTTTCGACGGTGGCCCATACCTGCTATAATAGAACGGTTGTGCTCCAAAAGGCAGAGGGAAATAAGTACTAGGGCACCGTCTTGAAAACCGTTGGATGGCTTATGCTATCCCGTGGGTTCGAATCCCACTCCCTCCGCCAACATAAAGGAGGTTGTTATAGTGAAGGCCCATGAATACCAAGCAAAGAGCCTCTTCGCCGAATTCGGCATCCCGATCCCCAGGGGAAAGGTGGCCAACACACCCGAGGAAGCCAGAGCCATCGCCGCAGAAATCAAAGGAAAGGTCGTATTAAAAGCCCAGGTCCATGCAGGCGGCCGAGGCAAGGCCGGAGGAATCAAGATCGCCAATTCGCCGGATGAGGCAGCCAATCTTGCCTCAACACTGCTCGGCAAGAAGCTGATCACCCACCAGACCGGCCCGGAAGGAGTGCCGATCAACTCCATTCTGGTCGAAGAAGCGCTGGAGACCGAGCGCGAGCTTTACATGAGCATCATTATCGATGCAGCCACTGGCATGCCGGTGATCATGGCCAGCCAGGCAGGCGGCATGGATATTGAAGAGGTTGCCAGCAAAACACCGGAGAAGATCATCCGAACCCACATCAATCCCGGTATGCTGGGATTCCAGTCCTTCATGGCCCGGCAAATCGCTTTTGGACTAAACCTCAAACCCGATCAAGTCAAGCAGGCTGTCCCCCTGATCACCGGACTCTATCGCCTCTTCATCGCCAAGGATTGCTCATTGGCAGAGATCAACCCGCTGGTCGTCACCAAAGACGGTCGGGTGCTTGCTCTGGATGCAAAGCTCAACTTTGACGACAACGCACTGTATCGACGCAAGGACATTGATGCCCTGCGCGATACTTCACAAGAAGACCCTCTGGAAGTGGAGGCCAAGGCTAAAGGCATCGACAATTATGTCAAGCTAGACGGCAACATCGGAAATCTGGTGAACGGTGCAGGACTGGCAATGGCCGTTTTGGATACCCTCAAACTGGCTGGCGGCAATCCGGCCAATTTCCTGGATATCGGCACCATTAATGATCCCAATCGGGTGATCACTGCTTTGAAGATTATCACCGCAGATAAGGATGTGAAAGCCGTTCTGATCAATATCTTCGGCGGAATGACGAGAGTGGACGTGATTGCCAGCGGAATCGTAGAAGCCTTCAAGGTCATCGATATCAAAGTCCCATTCGTAGTCCGGCTGGCGGGCACCAATCTTGCCGAAGGGGAACGTATACTGGATCAATCCGGGTTAAATCTGATCAGGGCAAAAACCTTCCGCGAGGCAGCCGAGAAGGCAGTAGCTGCCGCTGCGGGAAAGTCTTCTAACTAAGAGGAGTATTGTAATGAGCATACTGATCAATGAAAACACCAGACTATGCATACAGGGCATTACGGGCGGTGAGGGAACTTTCCACGCTCGCGCCTGCATTGAATACGGCACGAAGATTGTGGCCGGTATGACCCCAAACAAGGGTGGCACACTCTGGGAAAACAAGGTGCCGGTGTTCAATACCATGCAGCAGGCCGTTAAGGAAACTGGAGCCAACGCCAGCATGATCTTCGTCCCCGCTCCGGCCGCCGCCGATGCTATTTTTGAAGCGGCCGATGCTGGCATCGCCACCATCGTATGTATCACTGAAGGCATACCCACCATCGACATGATGGCGGTCAAAAACTATCTCAAGGGCAAGAATATACGCCTCGTCGGGCCAAACTGCCCCGGCGTAATCTCGCCTGGTAAATGCAAAGCCGGCATCATGATCGCCAGCGCTTTCAGCCCCGGCAAGGTGGGTCTTTGCTCTCGCAGCGGGACGTTGACGTATGAAGTCGCCGCTATGCTCACCGAGATGGGGATAGGGCAATCCACCTGCGTGGGAATCGGAGGAGACCCGATCATTGGCTCGAATTTCGTTGATATTCTGGACCTCTTCCAGAAAGACCCCGATACCGAGGCCATCGTGATGATCGGAGAGATCGGCGGTTCTGCCGAGCAGGAGGCAGCCGCCTTCATCCAAAAGAACGTGACCAAGCCAATGGCCTCCTTCATTGCCGGCAGTGCTGCCCCTCCGGGGCGGCGGATGGGACATGCCGGTGCCATTATCACCGGAACTGCCGGACGCGCTTCTGAGAAGAAAAAGGCTTTGGCAGCCGTGGGTGTGAAGATTGCCGATAGCCCGGCCGAAATTCCCGCGAAGATTAAAGAAGCAATGGCTGCTCGATGAACTCGCGAGGAGGTCGCCCCAATTGAACCGGGCGACCTCCTCTTAAGCAATTGACAAACCGGTCCCAATCGCCTAAAGTGTCCGTATCCACTCACGGTATCCTTATGACACATGGCACATGAGCATCGCCCACCTGGGCCTGTCTGGAGTATCATCATCCGCCTCGCAGTGAATGCGGACGCTCTTTGTACGGCCGCATGGTTGATACCGGGCATCCATCTTGATGGATGGAAAGCTATCGTTATCGCTGCCCTCATCTTTGGCCTGATCAACACGTTCATTAAGCCTTTGATCTCAATTGTCACCTGTCTGTTTCAAGTCCTTACCCTGGGATTGTTCACTTTCGTCATCAACGCCGGTATGTTGTACCTGACATCGTGGTTAACCCAGCAGCTGGACTTGACTTTCACCATCGATAATTTCTGGTCGGCTCTGGTGGGCGCTGTCATCGTCAGTGTAGTCAGCTTCATTCTCACCAAGATTCTGCCATAATTCCACAGTCTCTCAACGATGCCGCCCTAGGAAACATCACATCACCCGCTAGTAAACAAGAGATCGAATTGCCCCCACTGGCTTGCACCTGTTAGCGCACCAGCATATAATCCCAACAGAAGGCTTTGAAGGGCACCTCATTGGACAATGACATCATCCAAGCAGAAATAGCCCTTGTTCACCACGCTAAAATGGGTGACAGGGAAGCGTTCGGACAGCTCATGGAAAATCATGCGCCCCGAGCCTATCGCCTCGCGTTCACCATTCTACAGAACCAGAGCGACGCTGAGGATGTGGTGCAAGAAGCATTTATCACGGCATATAAATCGATCAGTAAGCTGGAAAAGGAAGGCTCCTTCGTTTCATGGCTCAGCCGCATCGTTACCACCAGGGCTTACGATCTTCTGCGAAAAAAGCACCGGAATAATAAGACGATTGAAGAATCGACTTCCCAATTCAAGATGGAGCTTTCTCAAGGTATCACCAACCGCCGAGAGACCTCTCACGATTTCGATCTAGACCTTCGTGAAGCCATCAAAAGGCTGCCGGAAACTCATCGGGTGGTTGTCATGCTGCGCTACTCCGAGGATGCCACCACTGACGAAATCGCCGTTACGCTGAATCGCCCGGCGGGGACTATCCGCAGAATACTGAGCGAATCATACGGCTTGTTACGTCTTTATCTACAGAGGGACGATAATCCATGAAATGCGATAGAGCCAAGGAAGGATTTCAGAACTATATAGAAGGGGTGCTCACCGGAAGGGATCTTCTGGCACTCGAAGACCATCTCCGAAGCTGTCCGGATTGCCGCCAGGAACTGGACAGCTTGACGCAATTGGATGCTCGTCTAAGGCAAGAAGTTCCCTCATATTGGCAGAGCATCGAGCCTTCTGAAGGGTTCATGGCGCGGCTCAAACAGATTGAGATAGAACCCAAACCGGCTCCTGCCTTCAAGCCATTCGAGGGACTTTCAGCCCTGTGGGGCAAACACCGCACGGCATTAGCAGCAGGGCTAGCCGTCTGCATGGTAATCGTTCTGGCTCTGAGTGTTCCACAGTTTTTATCCTCGGGTGATGATGACGAATCCGAAATCGTCTCAAAGAATCTTACGCAAGGTGAATCAGCTACGAGCACCAATGATCGAATGCTCACGGACACAGGCGCATTAGGGGGGGATGCCGGAGCGCCTGGACCAGACGGAACTTCAGCATTGGTAACTCTTTCCCCTTCCGTGAGTGCCTCTGGCAGTGGGTTCACGATACCGTCGACAACACTGCCCCCAGAAGCGTCTCCCGCAATCAATTACACTGCCGAACAAGCATTGGCCTTAGAGATTGCTCTAGCGGATCCGAATGTCCAACAAGCTCTCCGAAACCGGGGGGGCGAAGATATCCAAATGTTTAGCGTCATAGATTTTGATTGCACCGGGACTACAGTAGTCCTGGAAAGCGAAAAGGCTGATCCCCAAGAACCTCCACTCTATATCCTTGCCTGTGTAAACCTGGATGATGGCAAGGTAATTGACTTTGTGTTGGCCCCCAACGAACTTCCTGCCACAATACCCGAACCCCCTACTACACCCACACCTTCACCGCTCTTCCCGGAACCATCCCAGTAAAATAGGATGGCGTCGGCAAGGCAAACTCCGCTAAAGAGACTTCTCTCTGATCTCAATCCCCCTGTTCGCGTTTCTGCCGCTTCAGGTATCCTTTGCCCGCCACCCAAGAAACTTCACATCTTTTGCACAAAATTCTACCCAATGTTTACCTTTCCTTAACTCGACCTTTACTATCGTTAACCAGTACTTTTACCTTGATGCGATAGGATAAAAGTACTAAGGGGAAGACCACCTCAAAACAAGCCCAAGTCCTTTTATCGACCGGAATGAGGTTAAGAGGTGAGGAGAGCCTGTATGAAATTGCAGACCACAAACAAGACCAGGGGAGCAAAAATGGAATCAAGCGTGATGATCATCGGCGATGAAGAGATTGCCAGCAGCAATCTTGCCTCGCTTCTCGAAGAAGCGGGCATCAAGGTTGCAGCGGCCTGCAATTGGACCTCGTGCCTTGAGAATCTGCGAGAGATATCACCCAGCGTTGTGATTGTGGAGGAAGAATCAGGTTCGGAAGGATGGGAAATTGCTTCCCAAATCCGCCGTGAATCTGATATCCCCATCGTCATATTGGGCACGATCAATAGTGAATTGGCCTGGGTTAAAGCGGCTGCACATGGCATCGATTGTTATCTGGCAAGGCCCTTCGGACCGACGGAGTTGGTAGCTAGGCTGAAATCTCTCATTCGTCGCCATGAGAGCATCCAGCAGAAACCTCAGCATGTTGGAAGCTATGAAGTGGCTTCTTGAAACGGTAAAGAGCACAAATGAGCCATTCATCAACCGAATTAGACATTAGTTCAAAAACAGTGGCTCACTGACCGAATTTTACAAGAACCGGGGATTTGGGAGCATGCAATATTCCGCACCAGCAGCATTGCTGTTGGTGCGCTTTGTGGTGACAGCCAGAGCAGCCAAGGTTAAGCAACTCTGAGCTTCGCTTCCCTCAAATTCGAAGAGATCGACAGGAGAGCATCATGGGAAACGAAAGAAGAAGGCGGTTGTGGGATCGTGAATTCGATGTGGTCAAAGACGGGCTGGATGAAGCCCAGGTAATTGCCTATGTTGAAGAACTGCATCGGAAATATGATGAGGCCCAGCAAATTCATGTGCCTGACTTCGCCCAAAAGCAGCGCGCCGAAGACACGCTAGCTGATGCCGAAAAGATCGCTCGCGAGATAGAGGAGCAATCAAGAATTAAAGCGCTCGAAATGATCACTGAAGCGGAAGCGAAGCTACAGGAAGTGCTGAAGGCCAAGAAGATCACAGAAACAAAGGCACAATCTATAGCAATTGATATCATCGCCAAGGCTGAAAAGAAGAGACAGTTAATTGAAGAGGAAGCGCAGGCAATTATCGAAACAGCTAGCAGAGAAGCAGCCCGTACCCGAAACGCAGCTCGACATCCCACACACACAGAACCCGCGATCGTTCCAGATATTCACAAGCCTTCAGAAAGGCCAAATAAACAGATAGCCGATATCCGATCAGAGGATTTAAATGATTCCCAGGAATTTGGAGCAAGTGCAGGTGAAACACCTCAGGAGATACATCGCGTCCTGACGAAACAATCAACAAATCACTCTCTCGCCGAAGGGGCAGTCAAGGAAAGACTGGAGGCCGAAGACTCGATATCCCAGAGATTCAGGCTTGGTCTAGCACATGTTCTGGGATGGATCAGGGGACAACCGTTCGAATAGGATTTCTCTACCCGTGACCGCGAGTCCTCATAAGAGAGATCAATCCGGTCTGGTGAACCCCATATACCGCATCCTCAGATCAACACCTTCGCCATGGCAATTTGAGACTCGCTTACCGTCACACACACCTTGGATCACTCCGCAGAGACCACGTCGCCCCTTTTCTACTAATGAACCCAGATCGCTGCATATTTATCCCCCGGATATCCGAGTCTCACATGCTTTTCAGGAAGGTGATGATTTCATCAATATCAGGCAACTGGCTTATCTCATAGACTGAGAGAGTCTGTTCCAGATTACCAGCCGAATTTGTCGTCGGGTTGCCCGACCCTTCAATCAATGCGATAATCAATCCTGGGACAGCAGACAATGTGATGCGAAAAAGCGCGGGAAGGTGATCATATGGCCAGGATAATCGCAGTGTGCCGCAGCAACACCAAAGGCGTTCCCAAAGAGCCGATCTCTCAGGGGGTCATCGAACTCGGCGGACTTCAGGGAGACGCCCACGCCGATTGCAGTACCCATCGTCAGGTAAGCCTGCTGGCCATCGAGAGCATCGAGAAGATGAGAAAGCTGGGCATGGATTTGAAGCCAGGGGATTTCGCCGAGAACCTCACCACCGAAGGAATAAACCTTGCGGCACTTGCTCCAGGCACACGAATCACTGTGGGGAAGGAGGTCGTTCTGGAAATCACCCAGATCGGCAAGGAGTGCCACTCCGGTTGTGCTATCATGAAACAGATAGGGAAGTGTATAATGCCAAAGGAGGGGGTTTTTGCCCGGGTTATCACGGAAGGAATCGTAAAGGCAGGAGATGCAATAGAATCCGTGTAGCCTATATGGAGTGCACAAATGGCTGAGGGGACTGAAAAAGTATCGATACTCAGGATAACTGATACCGAACGAGTAGAGACGGATGACGTGGTGGCTACGGAATTTCCGCTGACCATCATTCTCAATGGCCAGGAACTGGTGACCATGCTCTGCTCCCCGGACAAGATGAAATACCTGGCAATTGGATTTCTTGCCTCCGAAGGATTGATCAACACCAGGGCGGATATTAAGAAAGTTCTCGCGGATGAGCGCCAGGGGATCGTACGGGTGGAAACGGAGAGCGCGACACCCATCGATACTGGGGCCATCTTCAAAAGGTTCATCACTTCGGGTTGCGGAAAGGGGACCACTTTTTACTCAGTGGCCGATGCTAACAAACAGTCAAAAGTCGAATCGAAGACCATGATTTCCGCAGATCAAGTCTTCGCGCTGATGAGGGGATTCCGACAACGCTCCGAACTTTTCAGAGACACCGGTGGGGTTCACTCTGCCGCCCTCTCCGATGGAGAGACCATTCTTGTCTTCAGCGATGATGTGGGTAGGCACAATGCCGTCGATAAAATATTCGGCGAATGTCTCTGGGAGGAAATTCCAACCCGGGACCGAATCATCCTTACAAGCGGCCGAATATCTTCCGAGGTATTATTCAAAACGGCAAGAGCGGCGATTCCCATTATCATCTCCAAATCTGCTCCCACCAATATCGCCATACGCACCGCCTCGAATCTTGGGATTACGCTCATTGGCTTTGTCAGAGGCAAGCGAATGAATATCTATGCCAATAGCTGGCGAATATCGAATGGCCAAACGCCACAAAGCGCTGACAACGATGATGCTGAGAATCAAACAGCGCTGAAATATTGATGTAACAATTTAGCGGCATAATTATGTGCACGAGATTGTTGGGTATGATAGAGAGGATTCAATTGATCAGGGAGAAGAAAGAGTGACAACGCGTGTTGTGGTTATTGGCGGTAACATCGAAGGGGTGCAAGCGGCCCTGGATGTGGCCAACTGTAGAATAGAAGTCAGCCTGATTGAGCAATCCCCATCATTGCAGCAACTGCATGACGAGGAAGAGTCTGTATTGCTCCGTCCTAAGCTTCTGGAAGCAGCCCGTCACCCCAATATCCGTATCTTTACGGGCGTGGATATCGAGCAAACGGAAGGGGAAAAGGGCTCATTCCGAATAAAGGCATCCCAATCCCCGAGATATGTCAAAGCGGAAGATTGCACAAGCTGCGGGCGATGTCAGCTGGCTTGCCCAGTGAATTTATCTTCGCCACATGAAAGGGATATTCACAAGGCCATCCATCGTCCCGACTCGGGCTTGAAATCCGTGCCCTCAACCTGCCTCGTGGACAAAAACGGCGTACCGCCGTGTACCGCCGCTTGCCCCGCCGGGGTTAATGTTCAGGGATACGTGGCCCTGATCTCCAAGGGCAAGCATAAAGAGGCTCTGGCCCTAATCAGGGAGGCGGTCCCGTTCCCTCACATCCTGGGCCGGATATGCACCCATCCCTGCGAGACCGCATGCACCCGGGGAAAGATCGATCAGCCGATAGGCATTGCTTCACTCAAGCGATACCTCGCGGATATGGAACCTGCTCAGTTCGCCCCTCTCTCCTCCGAAGCGGAGCCATTTTTAAGCACAGGCCGAGTGGCCATCATCGGGGCCGGACCGGCAGGATTGACCTGCGCCCGCGATCTGTTTCGCATGGGCCATATGTCCACCATTTTCGAATCCCTCCCGATGGCTGGCGGCATGTTAGCTGTTGGCATGCCGCGGTTCCGGCTGCCCCGTGAAGTTCGAGAGGCTGAAGTCAAAGGCATCACCGACCTGGGAATTGAAATCAGGACGTCCACGCCCATTGGAAAGAACCTCACAATAACCGATTTGCGCCATCAGGGATACGACGCCATCTTTCTGGCCATCGGATGCCACGTTGGACTGAAGGTGGGAATACCGGGTGAAGACCTGGAAGGCGTAGCCACCGGCGTGACTTTCCTCCGAGCATTGCGGCTGAAGTCGCCCGTCCGAATGGGCCACAAGCTGGTCGTCATCGGCGGGGGATACACCGGCATCGACGTGGCCCGCGCTGCCGTCCGCATGCACTGCTACAAAGTACATATCATCGAAAAATATACGCTGAACGAAGTCTCCGCTACTCCGGCCGAGGTGTTGGAGACAACCGAGGAAGGCGTTAAAATTCAATTCTTGACTTCTGCCCTCAGAATTATCGGTGAAAACGGCCGGGTGGTGGGCGTAGAATGCCAGCGCTTTAAAGTGGAGGGCATCGTTGAGAATGGGCGTCCCTGGCTGGTGCCGATTGAGGGATCAGAATTCATTATTGAGGCAGATACCGTTGTCGTCGCCATTGGACAATCGCCGGACCTCTCCTTTTTCAAGGATGTGGTGGATACGGATAGAGGCGTTATTAAAGTCGATCCGCTCACCCTGAGCACCAATGTGCCGGGGATATTTGCCGGTGGCGATGCAGCAACCGGGCCAAAATCAGTAGTCGATGCCGTGGCTGGTGGCCGTCGCGCCGCTGTATCTATCGATCGATACTTGCGCGGTGAGGATATAAGAGCCGGGAGAACCCTTGCCCGGCCGACACCCGTCGAGGTAAATTTGAGTCAGATGGATGTACCTCCCGGTAAGCGCCGCCGCATCCCCGTTTTACCCATTAGGAAACGGGTCAAAAACTTCGAAGAGGTGGAGACGGGATACACCACGTTTATGGCGATTAGAGAGGCAGAGCGATGCCTCAACTGCGGCGGATGCAGCGAGTGTATGGAATGCGTGAAAGCCTGCGAACTGGAGGCAATCGATCACAGGCTGCCAGCCCGGAAGATTCAGTTCGAGGCCGAGGCTGTCGTATACGCCACGAACGGAGATGGAGTAGTTCCGGACAAACCCTCTGAGCCAGGCATCTATACACTAGGAAATGCCTCGAAGGACGGGATTATCGCGGAGAGGCTCACACGCGCTTCTGCGATTGCGGGAAGAGTAGTTACCGATCTAGGCAATTATGGTTCAATTGTCAATGAAGCCCCTGGATCAATGCTTGCAGAGAGCCCTAGAACCGCCAGTCAGCTTTCCCTCCCCAGCGAGCCGAGAGTCGGCGTTTTTGCCTGCCGTTGCGGCGGCAGTATCAGCGAGAGTGTTGATATTCCCACACTGGTTGCCCACTTCTCGGGAAGAAGCGGAGTGACATATGCCCATCAGATCGGGTACGCCTGCAGCGATGAAGGCGCGCTTGAAATAAGGAATCACGCCAGACAGAATGATCTGACTCATGTGGTCGTAGCCGCTTGTCCCTGCTGTGCCCTCGATCAGATTTGTTTCAGTTGCTCGGATCGCCGGATGGAATGCAAGGAGAAATTGCTGGGACCAAGCTCTTCTGACGGGCTATGTTATGAGTTCGTCAACATTCGGGAGCACTGTGCGTGGGTTCATGACGACGAACCCGAAATAGCACTGGAGAAAGCGAAGGCTTTAATCCGGGCAGGGATTGCCCGAGCACAAGAGGGCCTACCCTCAGCCAATCTGGTGAAGGAAGTCAAGAGATCGGTCGTAATTATCGGCAGTGGTTTGGGTGGACTGCAAGCTGCCTCCGATCTCTCCCAACAAGGGTTCCAAACCACCCTGATACCCGGTGATTTCGCCAAAGACGCGATGATGACAGAAACTTCGGCTTCACTTCTAGCAGAGCTGAAGCGCAACAGCGGAAGGATTCTTGAAGACGGGCGAGCAGAGGATGTGCAGGGTTCGGTCGGAGATTTCCGCATACTGGTTGAGCGCCAGGGAAAACTGCTCAGCCTGAATGCCGGGGTTGTCGTCATTGACCTCAGTGCAAAGGGATCAATGCGGCTGCCGGAGATGCTTGAGAGCGCAGGAAATGGTAGCTGGAGCGAGTTAGATCAAGCGGCAAGCCGCATCCCCGGGATTTTCCTGTGCGGCACCGATCACGCCACTGCCAGCTTGCAAGGAGCGGCGGCAGCCAGCAAGGCTTCCGCCCTGCTACGCAAGGGACATATGCAAATGGTGCAGACCATTGCAACAGTCGATCCGCTTGTCTGCCGCGGCTGCGGAACCTGTGCGGCGATTTGCGAGTTCGGAGCGCCTTCGCTCAGCGAACAGTCTGATGGCATTTCTGTCTCGCAAATCGATGCGGCTCTATGCCGCGGCTGTGGAACCTGTGCAGCGCACTGCCCCTCCAATGCCATCACTCAGAACGGCTTCAGCGATCGTCAAATGGCTTGCGCGCTCGAAGCGATGCTCACCGGGTAAGTCAAAACCGCCGAGTTGCATGATCAGGCAAAACAGTTTGGAGCAGAATGGGCACCGCCACAATCCACAGCGGGATCGAAGCCCTGGATGAAGTCCTGCAGGGAATTCGTCTGGGCGATAACGACCTCTTCCGGCTTCGCCTGCAATTGACCCGCGATTCGGCTATTTCCCATGATGGGTTTCAAGAGGTAGAGCAGCGTTTCCTGGCCAGTCACTTCTCAGAGGCCATCCAGGAACAATTTCGTTCCATGCTTGACTACTATGGGCAAGCACCGATCATCGTGCGATCAAGCAGCTTGTTGGAAGACAGTTTCGGCAATGCGTTTGCAGGTAAATACCGCAGCATCTTCAGCGCCAACCAGGGGGACCCCGAGATCCGGCTGGCTTCGTTTATACACGCCGTCAAACTGGTTTATGCCAGCGCGCTCAATCCCAACGCTCTTTCCTATCGCCGAAAACGGGGCTTGAGCGAAAACGATGAGCAGATGGCCATACTCGTTCAGCGAGTTTCAGGCATGCCGTACCGAAACTATTTCTTTCCTGCCATGGCCGGGGTTGCGCTATCTCACAACCTCTTCGCCTGGAATGACGTCATAGATCCTCGCAAGGGCATCATCCGCCTGGTTTTCGGATTAGGCACCCGCGCTGTGGAGCGCGTGGGATCGGATTACCCCCGCATGGTGGCCATCAGCCATCCCCATCTGCGTCCGGAGGTGGGATCGAAGGTGGCCAAGTATTCTCAACATCAGGTCGATCTCCTTGACCTGCAGGCAAACCAGTTCGAGAGCCTCTCATTGAGTGACGTGCTGGATGATAAGACTTATCCCAATCTCCATCTTATGGTCTCCGTTATGCGCGATGGCTATCCTTATGGCCCTGTCACTATTCAGGTTGACGGCCAGCCGGACCACATGGTGCTCACCTTCAACAATCTGCTCCGCCGAACGGACTTAGTATCCTTCATGGGAGAGATGCTGACCAGACTGGAGGAGGCATACGGACAACCAGTGGAGGTGGAATTCACCGCCTCAGTAGACGCACAGGAGCACGTGCGAGTCAATCTGCTTCAATGCCGCCCCCTCTTTTCCCCAAGCTCGCTGGGAAGAATACAAATACCCACCCGCCTGGAACGCCGACAGATTCTGTTTCGATGCAATCGCATGATCTGTGGCGGGACCGTAAAGCAAATCGGCTACATCCTTTATATCGACCCCCAGAAGTACAATGCCATTTCTTCGATGGAAACAAAGAAGGCTCTGGGGCGACTGGTGGGACAAATCAATCGCCACGCCGCCATCAAAAGCAGCAAGATCATGATGATGGGGCCGGGCGGAGGGGGGAGCAGCAACATCAACCTGGGCATCAATGTCAGTTATGCCGATATCGATAACGCGGCGGTGCTGGTGGAAATGGCGCTGGAAGAAGCGGGCCACGTCCCTGAGGTTTCCTACGGAACACACTTCTTTCTGGACCTGGTGGAATCGCAAATCATCTATTTGCCCTTGTATCCTGACGACGCGGCAGCGGAGTTTCAGAGTGAATTCTTCCGAAAAGCACCCAACACCCTCAGCCAACTCTTGCCCGATGCTGCTGACTATGAATCAGTCCTCCATCTCATCGATGTGCCCCGGGCAACCGACGGAGTTTTTGCCCAGGTAATTGCCGACCCTCAACACCATCAAGCCGTGTGTTTCCTGGACAAAGTATGATGTCATTCCCGTGGAAACGGGAATCCAGTAGGTGCGGCGTGGGTAGGTAAAACAAAACCCGCAATTTTGCATCAAAGAATGAATCCCGACCAGAATAGGCATGACGGTCCAAAAAGGGTTCGTGCCGAGTCCTGTCAAAACATGAAGGATAAGATAGCCCTCCGCCATGCTCAGAGGCGAACGGACGGGGAGAAAATTCTACACGTCATGCCTTCCGAGTGTCACCCTGAGCCATCCTGAGCCATAGAGAAGGGTCTCAGGCTCTTCGTTCGCACTGTTCAGAAACCCCCTTGCCTGTAAAGGGAAACGCCTTAATCCGTTTCCCCGGTGAAAACCGGGGCCCAAGAGCGACTGGATTCCGGCCTTCGCCGGAAAGACAAATGGGGCGTGATGGACTTGTCGCGCAGAGTTTCTTGCCGGGCGCATCCCACCCGCGCCGAATCGGAAACTCAGAATGACAAAAAGATTGACTTCTGACACCTGAAAGGCGGGTGCCCATTCCCCAATGGCAAGGACCCTGATCTTCCGATCCCAACTCTTTTGAAACATCTTGACAAAACACGTGCGGTTGGATATCATAGGAGTCGCTCAGTAGGCAAACAGTTGCCTACTGCCTGCCAGAAGAGAGGCGGACATGTCACCGATCCAGACGCAAGAAATCAGGAACATCAGGCAGAACGATCAAGGGCTTCCTTTCGAGACCGAGATTGTGGTTCTTTATTGCGGACGTGCTCTGACCGAGGGGAATCACCTGCCCGAGGGAAGAAGCAGAAGCCACGGTTTTTCGGTCCGGTTCATCAAGCTGGCCTGCAGCAGCAAAATCGAGGTCGGCAATTTAATCAGCCTGATTGAGGAGGGGGTCGACGGAGTGGTGCTGGTCGCGTGCCCTCAGGAACAGTGTCAATTCATGCTGGGAAGTATCCGCGCTAAAAATCGGGTCAAAAAGGCCCGCCGCCTGCTCGAAGAAACAGGCATGGATGGGGGTCGGCTTGGCTTTATTCAGGCGCATAATCTTTCCGACAAGGGTTTTGTTGACATCGCGGAGAACCACGCCGAGACGGTAAGGAACCTCGGCCCGAATCCGATGAAGTCGATGGAGAGATAAACCATGCCACAGAAATACCATATTCATACCCAACCACTCCCACCGAGGTTTGAGCGAATTTCGGAGTTCTGCACAATTGAAAGCAAACAGTGCCTCAACTGTCGGCTCTGCGTCAAGACGGATGCGTGTGTCTATAAGGTGAACCAGAAGCGCGGATTTGACACAGTTCAAGCCCTCGATCCCGGCGATCATGGCTGTATGGGCTGCCTGCGCTGTGTTCAGGAGTGCAAAGGGAATATTTTATCGAGGATAAAGAACTCCCGCTTCGACGCCATGGGAGATGACTACTGGACGCCCCAGATCATTGCTAATATATGGAACCAGGCGGAAACGGGCAAAATCCCTGTATCGGGCGCCGGATATCGCGGGCCGTTCAGCGGTCCCGGATTCGACCAAATGTGGACCGACATGTCGGAAATCGTGCGCCCGACTCGTGACGGCATTCACGGCCGGGAGTACATCAGCACGGTGATCGAGCTGGGCCGAAAACCGGAAAGGCTTGAATTCGACAGCAGAGGGAACCTTCTGACGGATGCCCTCCATTTTCATGAATTACCGCTACCTATCATACTGGATGCGCCCGCAATCGGAATCACCAGTGATTCCGCCCGGAGAGCCATCGGCAGTGCTGCCGCCAATCTTGGCACACTTGCGGTGGCCGACTACGCAGAAGCTTGCGGATCGCTGGCAAAATATCGCCGAAACCTGATCGTCAAATTCGATCCCAGCAAGCATTCGATCTCCGATCTCGAAGGCGTTCCGGTCATCGAACTGGCTTACTCCGACGACGTGATCGGCAACATGGCTCAAATCAAGGCGATAAGCCCGAGCACGATTATTTCGATCCGGCTTCCTCTCGATGAGCACGCAGCAACGAGGACAACCGAACTCGTCAAGACCGGAGCAGAAGTGATTCACCTTCAGGCTGGTCCCAAAGGAAGAGGGCTCGGCAGAAAGAAGGATGATTTCGTCACGCAACTGGTTCGCGAGGTTCACCTCCGTCTGGTGGAACATTCCATCCGCGAGCAGGCCACGATTTTGATATCGGGTGGGATTGCCATGGCTGAACACATGGTCAAAATACTCCTCTGCGGCGTCGATGGCGTGGGGGTTGACATGGCGCTCATGGCTGCGATGGAATGCCGACTCTGCAAAGACTGCGGCCCGGAGATCGATTGCCCGGTTCAGCTCGAAGAGATTCCAGTAGAATACGGCGCGCAACGGATCATTAATCTGATCGGCTCCTGGCACTCCCAGCTCATCGAGTTGATGGGCGCTATGGGCATACGTGAAGTCCGGCGACTGCGCGGAGAAGTGGGCAGGGCAATGTTCTTCAACAACCTGGAATATGAGAACTTCGCCCCGATTTTCGGTGTTCGAGTTAATGGCAACGGCTCTAAGACTCTGCCTGAGGCGGCCGCGGAACCAGCAATCCCTGCGATAGAACTCGATCCATGGACTTTCCCTCTGGCGGAAGGGCTGGTCAAAAACTGCCCAACGAGATATAAGAACCGGCTCTCGAAATACCGGATTGTCAGGTCTGCTGCATGTATCGCCTGCGGCAAATGCGCCGAGGTCTGTGCCTACGACGTCCACGAAAAATCAGGGTCCCGCATGATGTTTCCCAAAGCACATCAATGCGTGGGACCGGAGATATGCCGTCAAAAAGGTACATCTTGTGAAGATAACTGTCCGCAGAAAGCCCTCCAAGTGGGACCCGATCCCATCTGGGAAACCTTTGGGGATCCTCGCTGGACCCCCGAACTGATCGTGAGCACCTGGGCGCAGGCGGAGACGGGAAGACCATCTGAAAACGGCCTTGAATACCGTGTGGGAGCATCGGGAGGCGGATTCGACCGGATTGACCTGGTGTTCCCGGAGAAACCGGCCGACCCGATTCTCAAACCGCAAGATATCGACCTGTCCATGAAACTTAACCGGCGGAAGGATGACCATCGGCCACAGGTAGAGATCGGGTTGCCCATTTACAGTGGCGGCATGAGCTTCGGATCGATCAGCCTGGCCATGATGGTGGGAAAAGCCAGAGCCTACTCGGCCTTCAACTCTTTCACCTGCACCGGCGAAGGCGGATATCCCGATGCGCTGGTTCCCTATGCCGATAACGTTATCGTGCAGGTGGCCACCGGTCTTTTTGGGGTCAGAGAAGAGACGATCAGGCGATCCCCCCTCATTGAGTTCAAATACGCCCAGGGAGCAAAACCAGGCCTCGGAGGGCATCTGTTGGGAGATAAGGTAACCCCCGCGGTGGCCAAAATGCGCGAGTCGGTGCCGGGGAATTCGCTCTTTTCGCCGTTCCCGTTCCATTCCGTCTACTCGGTGGAGGATCACAAAAAGCATCTCGACTGGATCAAGGCCATCAATCCCAGGGCGCTTGTCTCGGTCAAGGTATCCAGCCCGAACGACGTCGATATGGTGGCGGTGGGCAGCTATTATGCCGGGGCGCATATCATTCATATCGACGGCAGTTATGGCGGAACCGGAGCCGCGCCCGATATCGCTAAAAAGAACATCGCCATGCCGCTGGAGTACGCCATTCCCAAAGTCCATCAGTTCCTGGTGGCCGAGGGTATCCGCGAAGAGGTTACGCTCATTGCTTCGGGCGGAATCCGCACCGCCTGGGACATTGCTAAAATCATTGCGCTGGGCGCCGATGGCGTTGTGCTGGGAACCTCGGAGATGGTGGCGCTGGAGTGCATTCGCTGCGCCAGATGCGAGAGCGGGCGCGGATGCGCACGTGGGATAGCCACCACCGATCCTGAGCTATCGAACACTTTCAGCGCCGAATGGGCATCGCAGCGTCTGATCAACCTGCTTCATTCTTACGCAATTCAGATTCAGGAGATTCTGTGGCGATTCGGAATGAAGTCCGTGAAGGAACTGGTCGGCCGGTCAGACATTCTGTCGCACCGGGATTACATCGGCAAGACCGCACCGACTGCAAGGGAGCTAGTGGCAGCACGATGAGACGAGAGTGCAGAGACACTTCTCAGCCGGGGTTTTAGGGGTGTCCCCTAAACCTGTTGTTCCGCCCCCTTTCCTTAACCAAGGAGAGGGGGATCGAGGGGGAGAGGTCAGCATGGATTACCCATCATGATCGGTAATGACATTGAAACTGAATCGCACAGGAAAACAAGATGAGCCACACAGAAGCTTTACAAGAGAAAATCTTCCGAAGCATCCTCGATTCGAGGAAGAAGCTGGTCGCTGAAGCGCCCTTGATTTCTCACGGCAAGGCGGCGGAGGAAGGCGGCTGCGGCGTCGTCGGATTTGCCGCCAGCGTTCCGGTGGGGGGACGGCATATTTTTGAGCCCTCAGTGCAAATGCACAATCGCGGAAACGGCAAGGGCGGAGGAATTGCCTGCGCCTGTCTGAATCCCAAACAGCTTGGGCTGGATGAAACCACCCTCCGCAATGACTATATTCTGCAAATCGCTCTCATCGACCCGCAGGCTGAGAAGGAAATCGAGGAACAGTTCGTCGCTCCACATTTCAGGATCGATCACAAGACGAGCGTGAAGGCCGCTGTCGACTGGAGAGAATTGGGGCTTCCCGTTCAACCGCCGGATATCGTGCGCTACTTTGTGCGAGTTGCAGATGACCCGCTGGCAAGATTCGCCAGGGAAAACGCTCTGACGAAGATGCCGGAAAGGGACATCGAGGATGAATTCGTTTATCAGAACAGCGTCCGGCTCAACCAGCAGTTTTATGCCTCGCTGGGAGACAAACGCGCATTTGTCCTTTCTCACGCCCGGAACCTGATGATATTCAAAATCGTGGGTTATGCCGAGCAGGTAGTGCAATACTACGGGCTGGAAGACTTCCAGGCTCAAATCTGGATTGCACACCAGCGCTATCCGACCAAAGGCCGCGTGTGGCATCCGGCAGGGGCGCATCCCTTCATCGGCATGAATGAGGCCCTGGTTCATAACGGCGATTTTGCCAACTATCACAGCGTGTCGGAATATCTGCGCCAGCATCATATCGCCACGCAGTTTCTGACCGATACCGAAGTCTCGGCGTTGCTCTTCGACCTGTTGAGCCGAACATACCAATATCCGCTCGAATACGTGATCGAGGCGCTGGCTCCCACGATCGAACTGGACTTCGATATGCTCCCTGTGGAAAAACAACGCGTCTACCGCATGATTCAATCGATGCACGTGCACAGTTCTCCGGATGGACCGTGGTTTTTCATTATCGCCCAGAGCAGGCCGGACGAGGATATGTACCGTCTCATCGGCATAACGGATACCGCCATGCTTCGTCCGCAGGTGTTCGCCATTCAGGAAGGGGATGTTTCCATCGGGCTGGTCGCCTCAGAAAAGCAGGCTATCGATGCCACGCTTCACTCGCTTTCTCAAGATGACTCGCGCTTCCGGCCGGTCGCCGATCGGTACTGGAACGCGCGCGGCGGAAGCCATACGGATGGCGGGGCGTTCTCCTTCACGCTCAAAAAGAACACCGACGGCTTTGATCTTTCATGCGCCGACAAGTTCGGCAAGCTGATCACTGTGCCCGATGGCGAATACAGAATCAATCTGAAAAACAAACTGGCGGTTCCGGCTGAAGGGCAGAAACTGATCGAACAGGTTCGAGTCGCCATTGCTTCGGGCAAGACTGAAGAAGCATTCAGCACAATCGTGGGCGGCTTGAAATCCTGGGGCTTCGATCAATTGCGATGGTTGCTTGGAGAGATCGAGCAAATGGCTTCCCATGGCGATGATCAAAAGGAAGGCGCTCTGGCTCTGTTGACTCTGCTCAATGATCGCCGTTACGATTGCGGCCGGATGCGGCACAGTTCGGTGTTGGAGTTAGTGAGAAGCAGTATCGATGCCGTCCTCGACTCTGTGCCGATGTTGTCCTCCAACAGCAATAGCCGATTCGCTCGGATCGACTGGGATTCCCGCCACAGCCTCAGAAAGCCGGAGAGGAACGAGAAGATACTGGTGATCTACGCGCAGGACTTTCCGCCGGAAGGCGATGAGTGTGATTCGCAACTGGCGGTCCGGGCATTTGAACGGGGCTGGAATCGATTCATTGTATATGGACTGAAAGGACAGCGGTTTCATGGCTGCGCATTCGGGCCTCACACCGAATGGGTGAGATTCGATATCTATGGCTCTTCCGGCGACTACCTGGCCTCCGGGATCGACGGCATGGAAATCCATGTTCACAACAACGCGCAGGATCAGCTCGGGCAGATCATGAAAAAGGGCCGATTGGTGGTCTATGGAGACGTCGGCCAGACCTTCATGTACGGGGCAAAAGGCGGCGAGATCTATATCATGGGCAATGCCGCCGGAAGGCCGTTGATCAACGCTGTCGGCAAACCGCGAGTGGTGATCAACGGAACGTGCCTGGATTTTCTGGCAGAGTCTTTCATGGCCGGAGATCCGCACAAAGGCGGCGGGTTTGTGGTACTGAACGGAGTGGAGTTTGACGATCACGGACGGGTACGCGAACAGCCGACTCCTTATCCGGGGTCAAACCTCTTCTCGCTGGCCTCAGGGGGAGCCATATTCGTGCGCGACCCGCACCGAAAACTGGTGGAGGAACAGCTCAATGGCGGCGAGTTCGCACAGGTAGATGATAAAGACTGGCAATTAATCCTGCCGTATCTGCAAAAGAACGAGGAACTCTTCGGCATTTCTGTCGAGAGAGACCTCCTTACAGTCAACGGCCAGATGCTATCGCCGGGTGTGGTCTATCGCAAGGTCAGACCAGCCAGTCTGGCAGTGCTCGCCAAAACGCCGGCTCAAGAGAAGGTATTGGCTCATTCGTAAGGATGAGAGAAGAAGCGATCCGGGCACAACCCTTCGGCGTCTGGTAATGCTCTCGCCTCAAAACCTTCCAAGGGGATGACATGGCAGAATCTCAACAACCAAAAGTGGTGGCTTTTTGCTGCCATTATTGTGCCTATTCAGCCGCCGATCTGGCGGGTTCGATGCGGCTGGAGTATTCCCCTAATGTGCGCGTCGTGAAACTGATGTGCACCGGGAAGGTCGATGCCCTTCTCCTGATGAAGGCTTTTGAGAATGGCGCAGATGCGGTTTTTGTGGCCGGATGTCATGAAGGAGACTGTCACTTTCTGGAAGGGAATCTGCGAGCGAGCAAACAGGTCGAGCGCGCCCGGAAGATGCTGGAGGAAGTGGGAATCGAAGGGGATCGATTAAGGATGTATCACATCGGCGCATCGGATGCGCCGTCATTTGCCGCTGCCGCCAATGAGATGACCGAGAAGGCGCGGCAGCTTGGGCCGAGTCCATTAAGGAAAGACAGGGTTACTTTATAGGAAAATGCAAAGACACTTCTCTGCCGGGGTTTTAGAGCCTGCCCTGAGCATGCCGAAGGGGGTGTCCCCTAATATTCAAAATCCTCTTCCCCCAAAGAGTTGGGGGATACAGGATGCAATTGCAGGAAATGAGGCTCCCTTCAACCTGGCAATAGTCCTGCATGCAGTGATGCCCAAGAAGAGAAAACAGTGAAGGTTACTTCAAGACCT
>JAQTRE010000042.1 GCA_028711995.1 Dehalococcoidia bacterium
GCCAAATCTCATCAACACTACTATTACATGTGTTCCAGGAGAGATAAGCAGGGTAAAGAGGCTTGCGGAGCCAAAATGCTCCCGAAGGAGCGGCTGGAGAGGCTCATCGTGGAGCAGCTCAAAAGGAGGGTCTTGGCGGATGACTGCATCGAGGAGTTGGTGACCATAGTCAATGATGAGTTGATGTCGGCTCATCACGGGTTAAGGGCTAGGCTGGTCAGCATCGACGCCGAACTGAGAGATGTCTCCCTGAGGCTCTCCGCTAACCACGAAGCGTTGGAGAAAGGGGAACTCAGACTATCAGACCTGGCTCCCAGGATACGGGCATTGAGAGACCGACAGGATGAGTTGAATAAGGCCAGAATTCAGGCGGAGGCTGATATCGTGGTCGAAGGCGCGGAGAAGCTGGATCGGGAGAGAGTGAAAGCGCATGTCCACGATCTCAAAGCCATGCTGACCGAATCGGATATAGCGGGGAGCAAGGCCTTTCTTCGTTCTTTCGTGAAGCGGATAGAGGTGGATGGCGACAACGTTAGACTATGGTATAAACTGCCGCTGCCTGCCGGAAGCAAGAAGAAGGAAAATTCTGAGGTTCTGCCTATTGATACCTATGGTGGGCCCAGGAGGACTCGAACCTCCGACCTTACGGATGTGAACCGTACGCTCTAACCAGCTGAGCTATGAGCCCCGAAACGAATCTATTTTAACCCCAAAAGCCTCCTTTGTAAACCGGCAGTCTCTTCCGCTATGAGGAGATCAAGTGTGCGGTACAAGACTCAGCCGATGGGGCTGATGTAATTCGTCAGCAATGGTTGACCGAAGAATCTCCGATGATCGGGATTGAGATTCTTCGCTTTGCTGTTCAGAAACTCCCTGCCTGCAAGGGGAAAAGCCTTAATCCGTTTCCCTGGTGAAAACCGAGGCCCAAGAGCGACTGGATTCCGGCCGGAGTTTACCCCGTACCCGATACGGGGCCGGAAAGACAAATGGGCGTGATGGACTTGTCGCACAGAGTTTCTTGCCGGGCGCATCCCGCCACGCGGAATTGGGAACTCAGAATGATATTACAAATATGACCCAACACTAGGCAAATGCCTTAAAGTAAGGTATTAGCAAATCTTCCATCGAATACAGTCCATTTCCTTTGGTAACAACACTCCTGGCAGCAAACAAGGCCCCATTACCAAAAGCCTCTCTTGAAATTGACTCATGCATCAACCGAACAGTCTGATACGGAAACCCAAATAGGATTTCGTGATGCCCAACGATACCGCCGGCCCGGATTGTTTTAATAGACTCTTCTGGGAGATTTAGAGCATAGGCAATCTTTTTTGCGGTACCGGAAACTCCCATTTTATCCTTGAAATGCTCTTCGATTATTTCGATATCTGCATGCGGCGCAATATTCTTGAGAATTTTTGCGGCTACCATCAGGAAATTAATGCCAATGGTAATGTTGGGCGACCAGACGATTCTTGTCCGGGCTGATATTTCCCGAATGTAATTGATGGTTTCAGGTGGGTACTCTGATATCGCACTGACAATTGCCACTCCTCTTTCTGCAGCATCCTTGCCATAGAATAATATCCCTTCCGTAGATGAAAAATCGACTATGACATCTACCGGATGCTCGTCAAGAAGCCTTTCGGACGACCATTCCTCTATGGAAAATATTAGCCCCGGGGCATCAGACTCTATACCCAGAAACTCTGGAACAGATCGATGCTGAAGTGTTTTTGATTTTCTGACCACCCAGGACAGATGGACCTCCTTACTTTGAAGCAACACAGAGGCCACAGCTCTACCTGCTCGTCCAAAACCAAATAGTCCAACTTTCATACGAGCCTCCTATACAAACTAACCCGAGAGTGGTTGTTGTGCATAACGTCTGGAACTCTGCCGCTACAAACCGATCTACCAACTATGCGTTTTTGTGGAAACCTACTCTTGGACGCTAGTATCATGTACCATCAGTAATGGCTGATAGTATTGGACGGCTTAGTGGTTACGAACTCCCCCATATCCCCCTCTTTCGTAAAGAGGGGGAAGCGGCAAAGCCGCAGGGGGCGTTAGATGACCGAACAGTCACGCACCCAGTCTGTTACGAAAAACGTAGTGTTACTGTGTACTAGCCCAGACTCAAAAAAGAGCCCCCTTACAGTTGGGCAGAATGACTTATTATACCTCATTCATTCTTGCTATCTTGATACAAACTCATGGAATAGTCAAGAAAAAAAGACACACCGTTAAGAAAGCGCTGGATTAAACAACAGCCGCTCCCCTCTCAAAACTATCCCTCCAAATATCTCAGATATAAGTGCAGCCTGACACCGAACCGCAGAGAAACACCCGGTTAGTAAATGGGACAGCTTAAAAATCAGAGGAGGCTATTTTGTGTGAATGATAAACGGACGTCTTTTGCCGGGATGCATCGCCTATTTCAACTGCGGGACCACGAGGGTGAATAGAATTCAGGGAAGTTTCTTGCATCACTTATTAGAGAGATTCCTGCACTATTGTTCTTGACTGTCTTAAGGCACCGCCACAGGACTCGCCTTCATGAAATTCACCGCCAGCAGATTGTAGTCTGAGATATCAACGATCCCGTTGCGGTCAAAATCCGCCGCCAGATCAGAGGTCATGAACGCTGCCTGCAAAATGGCGAAGTCCAGAGAATCGATGGTCCCATTGTTATCGGCGTCCCCTTCCAGCAGAGTGCCCATGTCCAACATATTATTTGGTCCCGCCGCAATGTTCACATCTCTCATCACATTCAGCAGGGCATGTTCGCTCACGATGGCAATATCATAAGCGCCGGGAGCGATGCCAGCACGGGTGAAGGTGGCGCGAGCCAAAACGACATCATACTCAGAAGCGCCCATGAAGGCATAGACCGGTTCATCATTCAATACATCTGCGTCGCCACCCAACGGTCTCTCAAAGAGCCTGGCTGTTACCGGGACAATCCATCCAGCGTCAACGGGGCGGTGAGCCCCCTGGAGGGTCATCTGCAATTCCACCTCTGCGGTCTCCTCTGGTTGAGGGGCGCTGGCGGAAATGGTGAGCTTGCCGTTGTAGGTATCCGCCTGCTGGCCTGCCGGAATATCGATGGAAGCGCTCAACGGTGCAGTGGAGGGTGTGCTATCTAAGGACTGTACCAACGGATTGGCGAATGCTACGTCAGCGACGTCGATTGCCTTCTGTTCTCCCATGAAATCGATATCCAGGGGTTTTATCTCCTGCCCGTGAGCCGCCCCGACCATAGGGTCAGCGGAAAGTGTAAAGAGGCATGGCACATTACCAATGTTCCGTACGGTGGGCTTTGCAGGGGTGGACATGTCAGCATCGCCGAGGGTAGGCAAAGTGGCCGGTGTGGTGTTGGTGTGGCCGAAGTCCAATCCGGCAAAGTCCAGCACAAACGCTACCAGGCCATAATATTCGAAACTGTTGCGGGTATAGGCTCCTTGAGTGCTATTGGTATAAGTGATGCGGGATGTGACGCCATAGATGCCGGGAGCATCATAGAACTGAAGATCACAGGCGAAGTCGTCGCTCAGGGCGAGGTAAAGCAAAACCTCCCCGTTGCCGATGGCCTCGCGCTGAGCCGCGGTGATCAGGCCCGTGTCACGGGCCGCGTCCAGGTCAGGTGTCACGGTGGAAGGGTCGGTCAGGGTTGCGGAAAGGGTGCACTTGAGAGTACCATCGGGATGGTAAACTTCCACGTCGAGAGAGTCTACCTGCGTTTTATCTCCTGTCACGGTGATCCAGCAACTGAACGACTTTGACATACCAGGGTCCGGCATGATCTGGGTTCCCGGAGCAGAAGAATCGTCATCCGGGAGGGTCCACAGCATTTGGATCTGCGGCATGCCACCTCCATTGGCAGCGGCGGGTCCGGCCCCGACGAGCCCGGCAACCAGCAAGCACCCTGCCAGCACTGCGGCTATCAGCTTTGGTAGATGCACTTTATTTCTCATGGTTACACCACCTAATTCCTCGCAAGCCTCGCCGGATCGATGTTCTATGACTTGCCCCGGGCTAGTTTCTTCTTGTATAGAAAGCCACCCCCGAGAAGGACAACGGCCGCGATAGCCACGATCAGGATGATAATTCCCGTGGAACTAGATCCGCCGTCGTCTTGTGTGTCATTGGTAGGGGCGGCGGGAGTCGCGTTATCCCCCGCCTGCGTTGGAGTTACATCTGGTGCCGGAGCTGATGGCGTATTTTCCGGCACGGTGACGGTTGAATCTTCTGTGATTTTGAAAGCGAGGGTTCTGACATCCGTGGTCTTGCCCTCGTAATTGATGTATCCTTTGATGCGGTATTCGCCCGGCTTTTCAACCGGGACATAACTGGCCAGAGTAGCCGTATCTCCCACGGCAACTTCGATGTCATCACTCTCCATAGTGTTGAGCAACAGACCGTCAAGATAGACTTCGCCATGGAACTGGGCCTTAGTGACAATTTGTCCCGTATTATGGAAGATGGCATTTATCTTTGCCAATCCGCCTATCGCCGGGTCGGCATCTAATGCCAGAGACTCTAAAGCCCCTTTTCTGGTGAAAGTCCCCGGAGGAACGACTTTGAAAGCCACGCTCTTGGTCCCCAAGGTCTTGCTAGCAATTGACACAGTTACTTCGGCCATGTAGTCACCCACCTTGTCGGCAGAAGTCTCCCATTTGATCGGAATAGTCTCTTGTAGGCCGGGTTTCACCGATACATCGACATAACTGAACTGCTCTATCGTCTCATCTTCCTTGGTGATCTGGCAATCGATCTTGGGTTGTGCAACAACATTCCCAGTGTTCTCGAAGAGCACATCCATCACCACAGGCATACCCGCCTCGGTGTCACTTGCCCTAACACTTCCCACCAGCCCATCTAATATCTGAACGCCAGTGACGGTGATAGTAAGGACTGAAGAAGCCTGCATGACTGTGGATGCACCCTCGGTGATCTCGACAGGAGCGGTCTTCGCATAAATAGTGGCGGTATAAGTGCCATTGATGACATCCGACGGTATATTCGCTTTAATCATGACGACGGTGTTGCTCCGCCCCGCAATCGAGAGGCTCTGGATTGGTTCTCCGGTGCGCCAGTAATAGAAACTCAGCCAAGTGGCTGCTGGTCCAACCGCCTCCATAATGTAGGTAGTCTGAGTGTCGCTGGGATTGAAGACGGTCACAGCAGTGCGATACTCTCCGCCTCGAAGGGCATCCTTTATTCCCACGGTTGGTGGGCCAATGGCAACTCCGAGTGCCAAAGCACTTTGGGGAAGCAGAAAGGCAAATAGAAGTATCAGGCAGGCTGCCAAGACGGTCACTCTTCTCATATCGGTATCACTCTCCAAAAAGTTATCCGAGGCGCACGGGCCGTTTGCCGGCCCGTGCGCCTTCCTTACGTTTGCGGTGGTACACAAACAAAGATACCTGCCGCATCAGCCCAAAGCTACACTTGTAGAACTAAGGGCATTCAGGACCACCGATACCTACAGGCGTCCCACTCAGCGAGAACGGCTCAATAGAAGCACCAATGGTCATCATGCCTGTGTGAGTCCCGGTACCCTTAATGACCTTGATGGAGAAATCCAGCTCATCTTGGCTGGATAGGGCAAGGTAATTTGGTAACGTTGTTTCCTCTTCAGGCATGTATATGACTTTGTACGCATCATCGTTCCCCATACGAGCGTCGAAGTTCACGTTCCACGTTCCAGTTACATCTTTACTAAAGTCCATATCGTCATTTGTTACAACAACATGCGCCCACGTATTGCCGATGTTGCGCACAGTAGCTCCGTTGGCAGCACCGAATCCGGCTGGCTGCGGTGCCGGATCAGCAAAGTCGGTATCACCGGCACGCATGACTTCCACACCGATGCTGACCGGTCCGTAGTTGATGCTATCAAAGTCGACTTCAACAGCAGCAACCCCGACGTATTCGAAGTAGTTTACCAAGGGAGCTGAATAATTGTCGTCCCAGTCCATAGCAACACACTCGACCTTGTAGTCTCCCGCAGGTTGCTCATAGTCAATTTCAGCTTGACCCATCCAGAGAGCAGCTGTGCCCTTCGTCATCTCAAAGATTACCTCATCCAAGTCGAAGGTTGGATCGAAGGTGATGAGATGAGCGTTGAATGCATCTGTCACAATATCCCTGGAAGCCTGGTCAAATCCGATCTTGGTGAACGGTATTTCATACTTGAAGAGAGGCCCCAAGGGATCCGTGCTTGTGCTGTAAGGCGCAGGTGAGCCTTCGGGATGAAAGACATCGACCCAGACTTGCTGGACATTGCCCATGTCTTCAGCATCCGTCACAACTGCGTAGTAGTATATCGTCTTGGTTGCGCACTTGGCCAAGGGCGGCAGGAACTGGGAGTCCACCGAATTGGCGCCTGTGTCATACAGCGCATGGGTGACGTCGCCGGATTCCAGATCAGCACCAACGGTGGTATCCTGTTCCCATTTGCACTTGACCACAGGGATATTTGCGCCGCTTGTACTGATGGTGACCGATGTTCCGATATCGGCAGCCAGCGCCACTGGAACAGCCGTAGCCAGCAACGCAACAATGACTATCATCATGCATATCATCTTTTTCATTTTACTTAAATCTCCTTTTTTATTTGCGTTTTGATCTCTCTGGTATCTGTGCGCAAATCGACTTTTCGCTTCCCGGTTCGACCGTTCGTTTCTATTCACCCTCGCCCTGCAATCAGGGGGTGAGGGCCGGCACCGTTGCACTCCATTTCCCGGAGTGGTATATAATGATAGTGGGGTCAAGTGTCAAGGAAGATAGCCCCCAATGCCTCTCAATGCAAAGGGCTATCTGTGGTTTGTTCCCAAAGCGCCATGCCCAGGAATAAACCCGGCTTGACCCCAATACCTCATATGCCCTCCTCCGTATGGCTCTGTGCCGCCCAACCCGCTCTTTTCACCGGCGAAGGTGTTTGATTCCGGGCTTTCTGGCGATAGTCTCTTCGGCACATTTTTGGTTTACGCTTGCCACGTCCCTTTCAGACTAGGACGTGCCCTAAGCCATGATCGACCTGAGTTCTCCACCAACCACGGTAACCCCGTTGCAGGGTTCCCTATGGCTTGTCTCTTGAGAACCATGGCATTTACTTGGCAAAAAACATTCTTCATAACCCATCTCAGTTCTTGCGGCTTTCCGCACACTGCGGGTCCAAGTGTGACAGATAAGAGTATTTCAACCGATGCCTTCGAAACAGCGAATGAAACCTGGCGATCAATTCCGCGGCGCTCACCGGGAGCTTCAAACAGACATCCGCACCCGTCTCCAGCATTCTCTGCATATCCTCATCGCGTTTGCAGAGGGCCAAAATGGGCACATCCGTATTGCTTCTCACCCAAGCGCACACCTCAGCGCCCTTGGGGGAATCATCAATCACCATCACCACATTAGGCGGCAAGAGAATGGGATGATCTTCGCTGCCTAAACCCGCAGAGGCATTCACAACACGGAATCCAGCACTCAACAGAGCTGGAACCACGCTCTGCATCTCCTCATCGCAGGGGTGAAAAACAAGGATTTCCTGCATAGCAATACGAATATACCCCATCAACATTACCGGTTGGTTGGCGGATGTCTTACCAAAGTGCGGCGGAAAGTAAAGAATCGGTGAACATTCGGTAACGCAACCCTAGGCCTAATAATGGACGAGGGCCCTCGGGGGAGGCAATGCACGTGGCGTGAATCTAAGGAACCTCTAACTGAGTGGTGCAGGACGCCTCATGCCTGGGTCTGCCATAGACTAGATCAGGGGTCAGGGGGTTGATTAGGACTTGATCGGAGCTTCCCGAATAAAGGAAGCTCGAGCACAAATGGAGTCCGCAAAGGATACAAGATACCGCGTTTGGTCGGAACGAACCGGAGTTTGGCGGAGATCATCCTCAGTAAATGTTCTGATAAGGCCCAGACCAACCTTCACCGTTAAATACCGGACCGCGGGCGATCTAGCGGATATTGAAGGCCTTTTCCCTACTCTTCGCGTTTCGAGGAAACGCCTTCCTGTTTCAGGCTGATAAACCTGTAACCATATCCCCGCTCATTGAGGATACTGTGTGTCCCTCCATTGTTTGCCAGCTTGCTCCGGAGGTGGGAAATGGATTTTCTGATGGTGCTGGATGTGAGCTCATCGATGTTGTCATTAGCCTCCTGGCGTAGCATATCCACCGTCACAATCCTGCCGTTATTTCTCACCAGCTTGCAAAGAATGCCATATTCCGTTGGGGTAAGATGCACCGGCTCCCCCGCGGCGAACACCTTCTGAGCAGAGAAGTCCACCACAAGATCATTATCCACATACGGAACCGGACTGTGCTGATACGACGCATATTTACCCCAGCGGCGCAACACTGCATTGGTCCGAACCATCAAATCCAGGGGACGGAGAGGTTTGATGATGAAATCATCGGCGCCCAACTCAAACGATTTGAACATGTCCATTTCGTCACGCTGCTCGCTGACGACGATCAGAGGCACATCCGAAAAGAGGCGAATCCGCCTTATCACCTCAAATCCGCTCATATCGGGCAGATCGTATATGTTCAGTATCACAATATGAGGCAATTTGCTATCTGCAAGATGTACCCCCTCCTCTCCGCCTCGGGCAGAAAACGCTATGCAGCCCGGCCAGCGTAACCCAAAACCCAGCAAAACGGTCTCTTGCATTGCATCAAGCGAATCAATGACCAGTACTCTAAGTTGATGATTAGTGTTATTCATTAGATACCCCTCAGCACTCTCTGCGGTTTGCGGCCCTGAGCATGGGCCCAATACAAAACTGGAAGCGCAGACCTTCCCGATTCTGCCTTAGTAGTTCAAATTCTAGAATATGCTTCATCAAATGTCCACCGGTCAGGCCGGTTTTTTGGCACAATTGACCAAAACTCTACCGAAACTTTACCCGCGCGGCGCTGAAATCCTCTTTGGCAACAATCCATAGAAGCTCTGACCGGCTCTAAATATACCGGCATGAGAAATCCGGCGCCGCTTTCCCGATCCTTACCCAATCGGAATCCTGTTGTTATGGCACCTCCGCCGGACTGGTTTTCATGAAGTTCACTGCCAGCAATCCAAAATCCGCGATATCAACGATGCCGTTGCGGTCAAAATCCGCCGATGGATCAGAAGTCATGAATACGGCCTGCAAGATGCCGAAGTCCATCTCATCAATGGTGCCGCTGTTATCGGCGTCCCCCTCCAGGAGCGTGCCCATGTTCACCGGCGTACTCGGCAAGGATACGCCCACGCCGCGATTCACGTTCATCAGAGTGGTGTCGCTGTCCACCGTGATATCATAGGTACCCGGGACAACTCCACCCAAGGTACAAACGGCAGCGCCACCAACTTTCCTCGTTGTGGGGTGGAACTCAGCCACCAGAGTGGAAGTTCCCGGCTTGAAAAACTTGACCGTAAGAGGGATTACCCAGCCCGCATCGGGGCGGGAAGAGCCCTGCAGAACAACGGATATCTCAACATTTGCCGGGACCACACATTGAGTCAGCCACTGGATAATGTTCAAGGCGATCCGCTCATTGTCATATTCATAGAGATCCATCAGGTAATCGCCGTCCACATCCTGATTAGTGAAGAGGTTTCCGTCACCGATAGCGGCAACCCTTCCTTCTCCCAGAGTGGAGGCCGCCATCACAATAGGACCACGAACCAAGGGGTCAACTCCATCAAAAGGCGTCTCTTCCGACATGGCCAGATTTGAAGCATCTGCGGACGTTATGGAAAAACCGTCCTTTAATGGAATCTCGGAACTGGGCAGCGTTAGAACATGTCCGCCGGACCGGGCAATGGCGAAGGCATCGCCGGAAAGAGTGAAGGAACATCCTCCATACTCGACCACCGTCGCGACATCGTCTCCCACAACCGCGCTATCGAATTGCGAGATCAAAGGCCAGAGAGAATTTCCATCGTTGTTGATGCCATCCTCAACCACATCATCACCAAAGGAGAGGCCAAAAACGCCACCAATCTGGTTGACCACGGGATAGATTCCCTTATCCTGGGCATAAGACCCCCACTCCCCGAGGAGCAATACGCCTCCACCACCCCTCACATACTGGGCGATGGCGTCGATCTCGCCTTTGGAGTAAGCCTGAGTCGGCTCCGGAATCACCACCGCATCATAGTTACCGAGAAGATCGATTGTTATCGGCCCTGTTGTGGCCTTATCCACTTTCATTCCCCGATACCGAAGAAGGTCTGCCCAGTCAGAGTACCCGCCTCCAATGGTGAAGGCCGCATCCGCAGGGGCATGGCTTTCATCAAAGAGTATCTTACACTTGGATGGTTTGACTACCTCGATGCATACAGGTACGATGGTGGGATTCTCATCGGGGTCAGTGTTCTTTATCCAAATCTGGGCACAATATTTGCCCAGCGCCAGTTTGGCGGCATCTATGCTCAGGATGATCTCTTGAGCGCTGCCGGGTGCAACTGATCCATCGGTGGGAGCCTCAGCCAGCCACGGGCAGTCCTTTCCGGCGTCATCCTCATCCCACAGTTCGAATTCCAGATTGCTGCAGTGGGCATCATTGACAATGTTGAGGGTGTACTCTGCCACCACACCCTGCGCCACCACCAGATCAAACTCCGGCGGCACTACCCGGATATCCGGTTGATCGGCCAGCACGGTGAGATGAACCGGCACGATGGTCGGATTCTCATCCGGATCATCACTAGCGATGCAGATTTCGGCATAGTATTCTCCCGGGGTAAGGCTGGATGCATCGATCTGCACGGTTATATCATCATAATTAGGGACAGCTGTGGGTATTGAGCCTGACTTGGGTGTTTCGTCCAGCCATGGGCAATCGGACGGCACCAGCCAATCGAACACATGGTTGGCCATGAGGCGGTTATCGCCATACTCCAGGTAGGCCCCCCAGAAGTAGTCATCGGCGATCACCACAACCCTCCCGCTTCCCGGCTCGGCGCAGGCAATGCTCGGAAGCCCGTTATGATCCTGAACAACCGTATAGGCAGGCGATGCCGCAGATAGGGATTGGAGCGGGGCCGGCAAATACAGGTCATCCACGCTCTCTGTGATAGCATGAGAAAGAATGTTCGTGGTGTAACCGGATGTTCCGGGCGTGCCAGTATACGTAATTCCAAACAGTGACGGTAGCACGCTGGACCCGCCGGGCTGGTCCCCGTAAACGAGCAATCCTCTGCCTTTTTGGACCCACGCCTGGAGGGCACCTTTCTCGTCTGCCGTCCAGACCGCCGGGGTATTCCAGTCTTCTCCCACCCAGAGAATATCATACGGGCTCAGCAGCGCCTCGGTAATCGGACCCTCTGTGAGATAAACAATCGATGCTCCCCGCTCGATAAGATCGGCCTTGATCATATCGAGCTGAGACGGGTTCTGATCGGAATGGATGAGATCGAAAGCAATCGTCACGCCGGAAAGATCATCCAGAGAAGACAAGTCCAATTGGCTATCGACACTATCGACAAACTCACCGATGATGGCCCCATCCGAGTCTGGAGAGGCGCTATCGGTCACGCCGACAGTCATCGATGTTCCGCCCAAAGATTGCGCTGCCAATGCCACACCGCCGGTAGCGCCTCGATCCCTCAGTTTGTAGTGGAGAGACCCACCTCCCACGTTGCTGATGCGTAACGTCTCGATATCTGAGTCTCCGCAGGTCAGGTCCACATCAAAGCCCATGGGGTTCACCGATAGATCGGGATAGCCTTCATAGTGGTAATTGACCGGCACAAAAAGCTCCAGCAGCAGCGCATCCGTATCCTTATGCTTCATCTGAAATCTGAGCTGGTCCACGGTCACTTCGCCATCAAAGATAGTGAACCAACCGCTGCCACTGCCGCTTCCCTGCTGATAGTCCGGGGACCCACTGGAGGTATACTTCGGTGTCAGTGCACCATCGGTGAAGGGTCTTGCAAAGATATGCACACCGTCGTCCTCACAGCTATAATAGTCGAATTCGATTTCGATATTCTGATCCCACTTCATCGTTGCCGGAGAAGGAGGGCTGATCACGATGTTGTGGATGGAATAGCCATAGTTGAACTGCACCGGGACAAACAGCTCCAGAAGCAATTCATCCTGTTTATTGTCCTCATCCAGGCTCCAGATACAGAACTGAACCCGATCCACTGTCACGTTGCGAGACGTCCCGTCGTTGTAGGAGTTGATGGTGAACCATCCGCTCTCATGACCATCGGGAGTAGGACATACTGTAGATCCGTGAGCACCATATCCCGGTGTGCGGTCATCACCGGTATATGGTCGCACGAATATCAGGACACCCTGCTCATCAGTGGTGGTATAGTCGAACTCGGCAAAGACTTTTTCGCCATTGCATAAAGAAGCGGGGGAAGGGGGATCAAAAACGATGTTGAAGATCTTGTTGGTCAAGGGCTCGATGCTGGTAGTCCCCTGATAAGGCACATAGTTGTGCTTGGTAACAGTGATCTTCATGGTGCCGGTCGAATCGGGAATGAAATTGAAAGTGGCCACTCCCGAAGCATTGGTGTAAGCCCATGTATAGACACCACACCCATCAATGACCACCAGCGCATTCGGCAACAGTACGTTAGAAGCATTTCGCACCGTGACGCTCATAATGCCTGTGCTCACTGAGGCTGGATGGGTGACATTCAGTCCGATTGGCGCGCTGGTCCAGACTTCGGTTGCCGGGTCTCCCAGCCAGAAGTAGATGCGAGAGTTATCGGCGGCATACGAGTCAGGCCCGTACGTGTCGATCAGCTCAGTATTGGCATCATTCGATATCCAGCCCACCGTGTAGATGCCTTCATTGCCAATGGCATCGAAGAGATTTATGTCAAAGGCGTTATTGGGCGTGGTGTAGGATGGACGGCTGGCTCCCAGAAATGCGATGGCTCCCTGATCCTGCATGACAAAGGCTTCTCCAAGGCAGTCATCGGGAGAATTGTCCAAAGCATTGTTCATGCAAGAGATACTGAAGAGAACCGGCAGTTTGTCCCCATTGGTAAGGGCGTCGGCATCTGTAGTCCAGTAACTCTCTCCGGCCGTATTCCAGGGTGCAGATGAGTTGGCGCCATATTGTCCGCCCCAGAACGTTCCCCAGGGACGAGTGGAAGGATATCCAAAAGCGCCATGGCCCCGGTAGTTCATGATGCTCACCCCGGAGGTCAGATGGGCAGCCACAGTGGCATTGGTGGCATCATCGCCCCCATAAGTAGCAGAAGCGCCATAAGCAGTCGAAAAGGCAAAGGAATCCGTGCCATAAGTAGCCATGCGAATATCTTCACTGTTTTTCTGGTATTTAGTTGAGGGCCCTTCCTTATGCGCCATCAGCAAGGCGTTGTTGGCCCAATCCCCTGTGGGCGGGCTCTTCAAGTAATCGAGTATCTTGGTCACCTGTTGGGCAAGCTCGGTATCGTTTTTCACCGGAAGCCTTCCCACGGCCACATCGGGATAGAGGTCGGGAGTAGCTCCCCCGGTGAGACAGGCATACCAGTAGTCGCCAGGCAGGTCCTCGGGCAGAGCCCCTCCGCCCCAGTTGTCCTTCCAGGGAAGACAGGTAATATCTCCCACGAGCAGCACATACTCCAGCTCCGGATGGGCAGCGTAACAGCCGGAAATGATGGACTTGATGTCATCGGCAGTATATGCAGGGCCACTCCTCACCACGTAAGTATAATTCAGGCCGCAGGCCCGGTGCCAATCGAGCAGGGGTTGCAGAGTTGAAAGATATCCGCAACTATTGTGCAGTATCGCCAGGAATTTCACCGATGTATCGTAGGGCGTTCCACCGACCATTTCCCCGTCAACCTCGGCGCCCCCAAGCACCAGTTGACTGGCATCAGGAGTGGCCTTCCTGTAATCCGGCTGACCTTCGGTGATATCGAGGGAATCATAGTTCAAAAGGGATTGCCGGTACATCTGGGCAAACTTGGGCTCGACGGTCTTCGGCGCGGCCAGACCGTCGAGGTAGTCCAGCCTCACCTGGATGCGATCATAGACGCGAAGCTCGCCGGTTGCCGGATTGAACCTCACCGGACTAACCTGCAAGAGCACTACCGTTACATCGCGCCAGATGGCCGGTTCTTCCACCTGGACCATCTCCGCCGGATAGAAGGCATCCTGTGAGTAGAACGCCTCATCGAGGGCAAACTCGCCCGGTTGTTCATCATCTTTCAACGGCTTCTGCGCCGGGTAAACCATATAGCCCGAATAGCTGGAATAGGAAGCATCGGCTACCGTTGCCTGGACCGTGGCCCCATCGGGAATGCCGATTGTCTTCCGCACCACCGGCAACTGAGGCTTGCCCACCTCCTCGGTATTTTGGTATTCAGGGATGCTCAACAACTCGAAGGTCCGGCCATCGATCTCTATGGCTTCCTGCTCCAGGCCTTCAATATCGATATCAATGGTGATGCCAGTGCTATCCGCTTTCGACACGCCAACCGTTGGACTACCGGATGTCTGGTCAATCGGTTGTAAGTCACTGGGCTGGGAATTGATGACATCCACCCTGTTCATGTCTGCCGCGAGTATGGTTGCGGGCACCAGAAGCGAACTGACCATTATCAGCATCAGCAGCAACGGCACCAGCCTCGTGACGTTGCTTCCGAAGAATCTGTTCACGCGCTTCATGATTTATCCTCCGTGCTGTTTTGCGCTCAGGATGTCAACGGAATTGAAACCCCAGGTACGCAATGAAAATATGTTTCCAACCTTCAGCGCTCTCAGCGAAGCATTGAATACCGGTTTGATGGAATCTGTCCGTTCGGAGACTAAGGCACCTCCACCGGACTGGTTTTCATGAAGTTCACCGCCAGCAGGCCAAAGTCCGAAATATCGACGATCCCATTGCGGTCGAAATCCGCCGCCGGATCGGATGACATGAATGCGGTCTGAAAGATGCCGAAGTCCGTCACATCAATGGTGCCGTTGTTGTCGGCGTCTCCCTCCAGAAGGGTCCCCATATCAACTGGCATGCCGGAAACAGCAATGACCGCTCCCCTCTGGACGTTCATCAGAGTGGTACCACTCTCAACCTCGGTACCACTGTCAAGTGTGATATCATAGGTGCCGACAGGTATTGGGCCCACTGTGCATGCCGCCATGCCCTCGACCTTGTTGGTCATGGCCGGAAAGGTATAAAGGGGAGTGGCTGTAAGCACATTAACCCCCGGGGTGAAGAACTTGACCGTCACCGGAATCACCCAACCGGACTCCGGGCGGGAGAAACCCTGAAGGGTAATCAATATATCCACATCGGTTGTCATTTCCTCAACATCGAGGGTGTCAGAGTTCGCCGAGGTAAGGTCAGAGCTAGCGGCTGTCAGGGTGTAGCCTGTGCCAGCCAGATCGATGCTCAGGCCGCTGAAGGTGGCAATGCCATTGACGGCGTTGACTGTTTTTGTGCCCAAGAGAAGAGCCCCTTCCGTACCCGTGCCTGGGGTAATGCCCAAGGTAACTGCAGCGGTTGAGGTCGTCACCGTGTTGCCACTGGCATCCTGAACCGTCACCACGGGCTGGGTAGTAAAAGCTGTCCCTGCCGTGTTGCTGCTGCTGGGCTGAGTGGTGAAAGCCAGATTCTGCGCGGATGGCACCCCATAAATCCACTGGATACCCGCTATATCGTGAGCATGAAGAGTGCGCTTTGTCTGCCCTGAGCCGCCGTAACCATACATAACCTTGGTGGAGTCATTGGGAGTAGGGAGCTGGAGGCTGGGCCCATAAAGATCGCGCAGGCAAAGCCAGTGGCCAAGTTCGTGTGCGCCGATAGACTGCACATCATATTGATCCGATGGACAGGAGGATTCAGTGTTCCAGGCAAAGTTTGTACTAAAGGCAAAATCGCACTCTGTGATAGTGCTGCCAGAGCCCCACATAGTGGCTTCTCCCAGAATACCGGTGCCTAGAGCTTGCCACAACACTTCATTTTCGCCGTTCAGGCTTTTGGTCGTAGCTGAAGTGGCACCTCCATAGCTGAAACTGAAGTTGGCACCAGCGTTGTTCCAAGAGTTTGCCGCTGACTGCACTGCTGCCAGCCTGCCTGGTACGCCACCTTCATTCACCTCGTAGGTTAATGTGGGGCTGGCGCCAGCCCACTTGAGCTGGCCGTAACCGAAGGTGACGGTAAATGATGTGAGGTTGGACCAGGAGCCATGCTTATATACGGCTACCGGTCCGCTGGCAGCGGAGTAAGGATAACCGTCAATGATTGCGACAGGCACATAAGCCTCTATTTGAGTATCGGACCAAGAGACGATTTGAGATGCCATGTAAGAGTCACCATCACCAGATGTCTTAAAGTAGAAAGCAAGATGATCATTTGCCCCCCTGGTTCCAAAGTCGGAGCCGCTGACGGTTACCAGGGTATTGGTGCCGGCGGAAGCGGTGCTGGGAGAAATGCTGCTGATGGTCGGGGCAGCAGCGCCTTCTATTACCAGAGGCAGGGACTGCTCTTGAGGTATAGGCCGACCTGCCAGAGCCAGGTTTACATTTTGCCTGAACTCGTTGGGAGACATTCTGCTGCGAGTGCCAGCCTTATCTTCGGTAAACGAAAGCTTACCTTGAGAGCCCCCGTAAACACTCGAGGGCGAACCGGCGGCAAGCTGTTGCGGCATGGTCTCCAAGCCCATCCTGGCAAGCCCGCCGCTGTTCAGCTCTTTCAGAAACAGCCCTACCTTCTCACCTGCCTCAAAAACCGGCGTGTCCTCCACCCATTGCCAGCTATCGCCAACCTTCCCTCCGGGCACGATGATGGTCATCGTGTTCTTGCCAGCAGGTCCCTTGAGAGTGTCCTCGACCGAAATGACGACCTCCGTATATATACTGGTATGATCGGTATTCCAGTGGCTGCTGCTGCTAGCAACAGTTCCCACTACAATTGAGTCAGCGCCATCCGCCAACTCATCCAGACTCATTGAGAGCCTCAATGCACTGACATCGCCGCCAAAGCCAAGCACCAGGGCGATGGCAATGCCTAGAGATAAAGAGGAGGTTACCAGCCAACCGAGTCGCTTCATATTGCACCTCTCAGGAATGTGTCTGAGCAATCCGAAATGCCCCTCTTCGGGGTTGACCCCATCTGGCAGCCCCCACCGTTTCACTCACTTTTTCTTTGGAAGCCCTGATTACGTCCTGATCAACCCCCTGCCCCCCAATCTTGGGAGAAGAAGGGGGGATATGGGGGACACCCCCAAACCCCCGATCAGGTCGAGGGCAGGCCCCCGACAGGAGGAATCCTGCACCGCTCAATCAGAGGCTCCTTATGTGATCATGCAAGCGGAACGGCCCGTAAAAGAAAAGGGGGCAGAACTCAATCTTGCCCCCTTTATTGGTGACAGATGCGGAGGCTTGCTCCTAGCGCTCCGCGCCTACCTGTTTTCTCCTGAACCAGACGAGACCTGCCATGCCAGCCAGCCCTAAGAGGACCAGCATGCCGGTAGCGATTTCAGGAGTGGGATAGGTTGGGTAGTCTTCCACTTCGCCATCTTGGGCGCCTCCGGTAGGCGGCAGACCACCTGTGCTGCTCAGCCGGAATCTGGAGAAAGTGAGTTGCTTTGCCGCATCCGCCGGCACATTGATAATGAAGCTGTTGACAACCGGAAGCGAATTCGGAAGGGGTTGTGCGTTGAAAATCTGCTCTCCGGAATCGATCCAGTCCCCATCGGCATTCCAGTCGATCCAGGCATCAAGGAAGGCAGGTCCGCCAGCCGCATTGGTGAGACTGACGTCGATTTGTGCCCGCTGACCAACGACAAGAGGATTGGTAACAAAGACCACACCGTCTTCATCGTCGCGGCCAGCGGCGGGGTCAGCGGCGGGATTCAGGTCGTCTCCATCAGCGTTAGCCGTAGGCTGGCCATCGGCCTCTCCATCAATTTGAACACCGAGCATGAATCCGCTGACGATGCCGTGATTGGCACCCGAGTTTGTGTTCAGGGTTGGATAGCCGGGTGCGGCGGCTGAATCCGGAGCATCACCCCAGTCGAGATCATAGGTGGGAGGGCAAACCAAGTCGCTGCCGTTGCAATCCTGGTCGATGGTGTCGCCGCAGATTTCCGTAGCGCCAGGGTTGATGTTGGCGTTGGTGTCAGCACAGTCATCATTGTTGACGGAATACCCGGCAGGCAGCATTGTACCGGAGCACACATTCTCCTGAGTGGCATCCTTGGCACCGTATTCATCCCTATCGGCATCTACATAGCCAAGGAGCAATTGCCATTTTGTGTTATCCAGAGGTGCACAGTCGGTGCTGTCATTGACTCCGTCGTTGTCGTCATCCGGATCAACGCAATCAGCCAGACCGTCTGCATCGGTATCAGTGAAACCCTCGTCTTTCTGTCCGTTGCAGTTGTTGTCGATGCCGTCACAGCTTTCTTCAGCGCCCGGATGAACGGCTGACTTGCCGTCATCGCAGTCGGTGTTGTTGGCAACATAACCCGCAGGCGGTGGGCAGGTTGTGGTGGAGACTGCGGGATTCCCAAAGCCATCGCCATCGGCATCGGCATACCATGTTGACGACACTGTCACACTCCCATCAAGGATCCGAACGGGAGAAATCACAATCTTGTTCTGATCTTTCAGAATATATCTGCAAATAGTAACGTCAGTAGTGGTGCCGGACGGAGCAGTGGGGTTGATATTGAAGACGATGGTCAAAGCCGAGCGATTCACATCGGCCTGTGGATTTGTCTTGGCTTGACCTGTGGCGTAGGTAATCATATCCCCGGATGAGGAAAGATTTGGGCCAACCGACACGCTTCCAGCGCCAAGGCTGTTATTCTGCGTTGTATGCACCATATCTGGGGTCATGACCGTATCATCAAAGCATACATCAAATTCAATGCCACAGAGGCTGTACCCGGTGGCGTCCACCCACACGTCGATGGTTACGGTGCCTCCAGGGCATGCATTTTGTCCTGCAGGCACGATGCTCAGTGTGGGACCGGTTATGGCCGATGCCGAATACGGCATGATCAACGCCATTGCCACTAAACTCAACACCATGATGAAACTACCTAGCCTGAAGAGAGAATTAGTTTTCATCTTACCTCCTGTTTTCCCTTCTTTGATCGCTGGTCGCTATTCAGGGATCAGACAACTCGTGTTATATACTCCGGCAAAATCGATGAGGTCATCCAGGTCAACGTAGCCGTCGTCATTAAAGTCGCCAATAGCATTATAGTTTAGGTCTCCTACCTTAGAATTGTATGCTCCGGCAAAATCGATCAAGTCGTCAAGGTCAATATCGCCATCCGCGTCAAAATCGCCCTTACAGACAATACACACGCTGAGTCCCACAGTTCCGGGAATCACGTCGACCGGCTCAAGGAATTGCTGCGCAGGCGGGTCCGGAAGTATGATGCTGGATGTTCCATATATGCCGGTGACCAAGGTTTCATCCAACGGATCCGAAAACAGCGGATTCTTAGCCGGCTTGGTGAGGAGAGTGATCTTGGTGCAAGGGCTCCCGGTTGCATGCAACGCGCTAAAGGTTATGGTGCAAAGATCCACTGGCGTGTCCTCCGGGGCCACCCACTCAATTCCAGCAAACGGTTCAACATCTTCATTCAGCGGTACCATGCCAAAGATGCCCATCACACCTTCGGTGTTGTTTTTTATCCAACTGGGGGAGCTTGTAATATCTTTGAACGGGGTTCCAACATAGGAAACCCCAACAGGCTCGATATAAGCGGGATCATACTCAAGCCACACCTGATATCCTGCTGTGTAGATGTTACTTGTTCCGCTCACGGTCACATCAAAGGTGCTGGTTACCGACGGAGGGGACGAATAGTCAGGAACCAAGGCAAGCGTGGCTGTAGGAGCATCAGCAGCGGCAGGCGCTACTATGAGAAACAGGCAGAGAACAGTAGTAATGATTATGGCTACCGAAACCCTGCTGATGAAAGGATTCCTTTTCATATCTCCCTCCTTAAGTGCGATGGCATGTCTTACATAAGGTAGATAGCCTGAGCTTGAGGAAGCCACGCCCTCAAAGCCCAAGAAGTGACGATGGGCCCTTAAACGTCTCTATATAACCAAAACCGGCGCTTTCCGTCAAGGTACAATTCAGTAAATAAATGGTAAACGTTCCCCAGATAACGGGCAGTTTAGGTTTTAAGACTCAGGAGAAAGGTAAGGAGCGATACAATGGGCTTCAGAGAATGGGGAAGGGGGGACTCGAACCCCCAAGGGTTGCCCCACATGATCCTAAGTCATGTTGACTCTATCTCTACCCTTCGTTCTCAATCTTGGATTCTTAAACTTCACTGATTATTCTGACTCTGTCTGACTTCTTCTGTATTCTTCGTTCCTCAGCATCAAAGTCCCTCTTTCGTTTGAAGGCCTCTGCCGTTGCTCGGGGGATAAGCGATTTGCCTCCAAGAATGAGCGCCGGAATTTTACCCTCCTTAACCCACTGCCATGCGGTGATTCTAGATACCCCGATCACTTCCGCAGCTTGGGGAACTGTGAGGAAGTCGTCTCCAGTTTCGATTGAAATTCTCATGGCAATTTAACCATTGTTGGGTATCACCGAGCCTGTTTTTTGGGGAGGTAGGACCATATTAATACATCAAGATAAGGGATGTCAAATGGGGGAAGTGGCGTGTTGAGCGCTTAGGTATAAGCTTATCATATTTCCTTTGAGGGTTACGTACTAGCATGCTCACGAGTAAGTGCAGTGCCGGGGATTTGAGTTCGCAGGGATGTCCTTTTCACGGCTGCCCCTTTCCGTTTCACTTGCTTTTCCCACTCCTTCCGGAAAGCAACAGCTCTTTCGAAAGCCTCATCTTCGCCATATTTGTTTTCGCTGAAGAATTTTGTCGCTCTCCGTCCATCTGCCGTCTTGTATAAAACGGCATACCCCCAGTAAAGGATATCCCGGTTCCTCCGGCATCTCTTGAAGGTGCGCGATACCCCACACACACCGGTAGAGCAATTGGCCTGGGGAAATTCCTTGAAAGGCGCCGGCTCCATCTCAGGGTTCTCGATCAACAGCTTGACCTCATACTCTCTGGCCTGCTGAAGGGCGATATCCCGCCCGCCCCACTTCTTGTCGGAAAAGAAGCCGTTTATTTCCTTCCATGTGCCGTGTTTCTTGCTCCCCCTGGCGACCCGGACGGACCACCCGTGAGTATTCCTGGAATCTATTCTACTAATGGCCATGATTTACCCCGTTTCGCATGATAATGGCATTTCTCCTAATCACATATGGACTTCCAATCGCTTCAGGAGTTCCTTATCCTGAATATATGATATAACACATCCCCATGAGTAACGCCACATGAGCCCGCAGTGGCGGCACCTTGCCACTGGCAAAACCCCTTCGCTGGTGTTCTTCACAAATGCAAGCTCGAAGTTGTGGCTCTTGCCATTCCAGCCCGGGCGATACTCTTGTGTTTCTTCGGGTAGTTTGTTGCCGTGATAACAAGCAACGCTCAGAATAAAGCCGCTTTCCCTATGGTAAAGCTGGAACATCCCAGGGCTTTCAGCGGTCTCCGGGTCCGCGAAATCCTCCGTCCAGCCATCTTCGCCGGTTTTCCAAAGTCGCAGCCCTCTATCGTGGGGTTGATATTCCCCGATTCTGACATTGTCTTCATCAGGGAACGGAAGCCTCCAAAAGAGATCCATTGTCGTTGCCGGGTCAAGGCTGTTTGGTAATTTCGATACCTTGTTTCTGTCTTCATACCGCAGGTAGTACATTGATTCACAGGTTCCGATTTTGACTTCTTGGTTGTCGGACCTTCTTAAGGCATATTCTCCCATGATCTGTGTTCTCCTCTCTCTATTACTAAATCTGTATGGTCTGTCCGCTGCAGGATCCGGGTACTCTTGCGGACCCCGCAGCGGAATCGCAACTACGTTTTGGCTTTTGCTGTGGCTTTCTTTCGGGCTCTTCTGGCCGGTTTTTCCGCGGCCCCGGCTTCCGGTTCTCCTGGCGGTGTTTCCTGAGCCGGCGCTGACTGTTCTTGTGGCGTCTCATTGGCCTGAGTGGCCTCTTTCTCCTCCACAGCGACCGGTTTGGACTCTTGAGGCTTTTCTTCTTTCGTGGGAGTGTCCAGTACAGGCATGATCACCGCTATGCACTGGCCATCCAGGAAAACTCCCGGACGATCCGGCTTATCGAACCGGATATCCACCATCCCCTGTCTTGGTTTCAGGTAGCTCAACAGATAGTGGTAGTTGAAGGCAATGTAGCCGGGTTGCCCGTCAAGGGTGACGAATATCATGGCTTGGGCGGTTTCCTCATTGTCGCCGGTACTGATTCGCAGCTCATTGCTATCCCAGTCCAGCCTTACCTTTCCTAACCCATCGCCGGCCACGGTTGCTACCTGCAGGATAGCCCGGTAGAGATCTGGGG
>JAQTRE010000043.1 GCA_028711995.1 Dehalococcoidia bacterium
AGTGCTCAAACCCTCAAAACCGAGGGCTTAACCTATGAGAATGTCACTTGAACGTCAAAACGTCGGTTTCAAAAACCGTGTCAACTTCTTTCAGGGTATTCTTAACCCCTATTCTTAAACGGCCTCTATTGATTTCATGCCGCACAGGTTTTTTGTGAGTTCTCCTTCTTTGATCAAGCCATAGTCCCTCCTCATCTTTTTCTAAATGGGCCCATTGCGTTCACTCTACCACACCAGAGACCTGCTGTATACTGTCATTTCTGGCAGGTTCCCCTACCAGTTTTGGCAAGTGACACTGCCAGTGTTGGCAGGATGTGTCTGTGGGATATCAGGGAAAATCTCGCTGGGAGATCAGTTTGTTAGTCTCTCAGATCAAAGAGGGCCCGGATGATAGCCTTGACGCGGGTGGCAACGCCCAGTTTATCCAGGATATGCCGCAGGTGGAAGCGAACGGTCCGCTGGCTAATGCCCAACGATTGGGCGATCTCCTCATCAGAAAGTCCCCTGCCCATGAGACGGAAGATTTCTTGTTCTCTGGAAGTAAATCCGCCGGGAGCCAAGGCAACAGGCTGGGTGAAGGCCGCTTCCTGAAACATCTTTTCGGCAATACATTGGCTCAGCCAATATCCGCCTTGGAGTACGACGATGGCTGCATTATAAACAGATGAGACATCCTCGTTCACCACATAGCCTTTCAGCCCGGCTCTCAATAATTGTGGGAGTATGCCCGAAACACTGGGGTCGGGCGCAACCAGGAGCTTGCGGGTGCTGGGGAAACGTTGGGACAACGTCTCCTCCAAGAAAGAAATCAGCCCCACGTCACAATCCGGCAAACTCAAGATGAGAAGGTCCGGAGCTAACTTTTCAAGTTCCAAAATGGTATTTTCGTACCCTTCAGCTTCCCATAATATCTCAAATCTCTCCTCACTGAGAGACCCACGGATTTCCCTTCGAAATAGGGAATCAGGGCCGGTAATCGCCACCGTGAACGCCTGATTTTTGACCATGACTCCTTATACCACAAATCAGAGGATTTGCCATAGGCTATAAGTCCCTGACAATGATAGGCCATAGGCTCTCATGCAACAAGCAAGGCAGGCCAGCCAAGTGCCAGAAGTGCGAGGGAGGGGAGCGTGGAGGAGTTGGGGGAGAAGGAGCTATAAGCCAACCCAGCAGACAAGCGTTCTCATGACAGATTGGCCTTATTCAGTGACGATACATGCAATTTCTGGTGTTCGAAGAAAGAGCGAACCGGAGAAAATAATTTTGAATCTTTCGAAGACGCGAAAGGACCAGTCTTCTCAGGTGGTTGGGGCCAGCGATGGGTAGTTTGCCGACTCCGGTCAAGCTGCCCGTTGAGACTGTTGAAAAACCCCAAAATTCTCAATATCCCGAAGCTAAATTGGTCGATGACCTTGAAGCTACGGGGTGGTTTTTCAACAGTCTCGTCAGGTCTAATCATCTTGAGAAAGTTCGTTTACTTCCGTCACGCGAACTCTATCAGGCAAGCGGATTCCGGTTTTCTGAAGAGCTTCATCCAGCTGGGTTTTGTTAGTAACATAAAGCTCGACGCCATTGTTTTCCAGATCCTCAGCCGAGTTCGTCTCTATACCAAGCTCTTCGCAAATACGCATAGTCTCGGATTGGACCTCGGCTATCTCTGTGAGCGTTATGGAGGCCATTCGTACTTCAAATAGATCCGGTTGACCGGACAGAGGCCCATCCTGGATGTAACGATTGAGCGTTTCTTCACCATTATGGGTAAACATAACAATAACCCGATAATCCGGCTCATGCTGAACCCAGAGACCGGCAAAAGTATCCGTCTCCTGCGATTCGAGAGCGGCACCCAACTCTTCTATGGGGTCCTGGAGTTTCAACCGGCGTAGCGCTTCATCAACACTCACTCCAAGCGCAGAGGCGTAAGCTTCCGCTGTCCCCATACGCAATTCCTGATCACCAGTCGGCAACTGTTCCCCTGAACCCGATATATCCAAGGCGGTGACAATATCGCTAACCATCAAATATGGTCCGCCACACTGACACGGCAGCTCATCGACCAGTTTGCGCAGATGGGTATATCCGATATAGTGCCAGTCTTGAGTAGTCATGTGTCCTTCGATGACCACCTGATCCCCCACCCGGAATGCCTTTCGACCCGTCTCATCCATAATGGTGACAATCCCGTTTTCTGAACTCGCTCTGTATTCGGACGGCCAGAGAGGTAACGGCGCAACACGGTCCTCTCCGGGAACGATGCGAATGGAGCCATTGACAATCTTCACCTCGCCAGTAACCAACGTCTTCTTCTGCATCCATGAATTCCATGAATTTGCCAATAACTCATCCGCCACCCACGAATTCAACAACGGCTTTCTACGTATGAAGAAGACATCGCCATCTTCTGCGGGAACGAAATCGAGAGCAAACAGCTTGGAATTTTCAAAGTCTTTCAAACGAACTCCGTCGCCTACGATCCAATACGGACCTTTGGCTGAAGGTGGAAGAGGTTTTTGCAGGATTTCTGTTAAGACAACAGCGCTCATCCCACCGCCTCCCCCACCCATGTATACCTCTTTCCCCACTTCAGCCACAACTTGACCGCTCTTGTTGCGTACTTGGATCGTTCCATCCTTGTCAGTACACACCTTGAATCCCGGCGGCCACAAAGGCAGATCGCTAGTTCCATCCGGCCATTCCACACGTAGGAAACCGTCAACTAAAACCAATGTGCCACAGAGCTCTGCATCCATGACGTCCCTATGACTTCTCTGCTTGGGGAAGAAAACATCCGGAGGGCAATTACAGGGCGCATCGCAACCACAAGCGGCCAGAACAAACATCATAGCCATTATCCCCAAACCGAAGCTCCACAAGAATCGATTGGCAGCCTGATATCTGGTCATGATTTACTTATACCACAAATCAGAAGATTTGTCATAGGCTTAAAACCCCACTCCAGTAAATGACAAAGATAATCTGTTATAATAACGCTCAAACAGTGGTCAGTGGTCAGGATTCGGAATTCAGCGATCAGAACAGCGTGGACTCATGGAAGACCTGCTCGAAAAATACCTCATCTACCTCAAAGCAGAGCGCAATTTCTCACCTTACACCGTGAGGAACTACAGCTCCGATATCCTCGGCTTCTTTGATTTCCTCAGACAGGAAGGGGTAACATCACTGGAGAAGGTTGATCACCTGACCGTTCGGCGTTATATGGGTCAGCTCTTGGAGAAGGGGGTAGTACGCGGGAGTATCTCTCGCAAGATGAGCGCGTTACGTTCATTTTTCCGCTATCTGAATCAGCAGGGATTACTGGCAGCAGAGCCCATGAGCAAAGTATCCGGACTAAAAGGTGAAAAACGGCTGCCATCGTTCCTGACATCGGAAGAAGTGATCCGCCTCCTGAGCGCGCCCAATACCTCAACGCCGCAAGGATTGCGAGACCTGGCTATATTGGAACTTCTCTATGCTGCCGGACTTCGGGTGAGCGAGATCGCCTCGCTGGACATTGTACACGTGGACCTGGAATCAGGCCAGGTCAGGGTATGGGGCAAGGGCTCCAAGGAGAGGATGACCCTCATCGGCAAGCCTGCCGCCGAGGCGCTGCAACACTATTTGCACTACGGCCGACCCAAACTCCTGGGCCAGACAAAAACCAATGCCCTGTTTCTGAATCGATTCGGAGAGAGGATCGCGGAAAGAAGAATCCAGTATCTCTTGAAAGGATACGCCAAACAGGCCGGCATCAATGGGCGGGTGCATCCGCACATGCTGCGCCACACTTTTGCCACTCATATGCTGGATGGAGGGGCTGACCTGCGGGTGGTTCAGGAACTGCTGGGGCATGAAAATCTCTCCAGTACTCAAATCTATACCCACGTGACGCGAACTCAAATGCGCAGTCGCTATCTTCAAGCGCATCCCCGGAGCAAGGAAGATGAAAGGGCTGTCAAACCTCAAAACACCCAGCAATAACCCTGCTGCTATGGAAAATGTGCCTGTCTTTCCCATTGAAGACGAGACGCGAAGGGCAAAATAGAGTATAATGACAATCACTTGGTGTGTTGAGCTCAAACCGGACGTATAGTGATGGGCAATCTCGTATCCCTTGGAGAGATGGTCAGCCGACCCCAATGAATGACCGCTAAAGACCTGTATAGATGGAAACTGAAATCATCAATGGCGTCTTGATCTCCATTGTGATGGCAGCCGTCATCGGTTATGTCATCCATCGGCTTCGCCAACCCGTAATCTTCGGTTACATCATCGCCGGAATTATCATCGGTCCCGAGCTCGGCCTCCGCTGGGTAACCGATCCCCAGGCTATCGACTTCAGTTCAGAACTCGGCTTGATCGCCCTGATGTTCATGGTCGGGCTGGAACTCGATCTCAAGAAGCTCAGGGAATCCGGCACAGAGCTCCTGGTAATAGCCGTTGTCCAATTCGTCACATGCGTCGCTCTGGGCCTAGCGTTTTTCAGTCTCCCCGGCTTCGACGACAGCGGAAAATATGCTCCCCTGTACCTGGCCATCACCTTCTCCCTGAGCAGCACCATGATCGTGGTGAAGCTCCTGTACGAGAAGTTCGAGCTTGATACGCTGCCGGGACGACTCACCCTGGGAGTGCTCATCATGCAGGACATCTGGGCAATTGTTTTCCTGGCTGTCCAGCCTGATCTGGCTAACCCCGAGCTTCCCAAACTGGGGCTCTCGTTTCTGAAGGGTGCTGCGTTGATCGGCGGCTGTCTGCTCGCCAGCCGTTACCTGCTGCCCACTCTCTTCAAAGGCATCGCCAAGAATCCCGAACTGGTGCTGATCACGGCACTGGGATGGTGCTTCCTCGTATCCTATATATCAGGGGATGTGGCTGAGTTGAGCCGGGCCATGGGCGCCCTCATCGCCGGCGTAAGCCTCTCTACTCTGCCTTACAATCGCGAGATCAACGACAGGGTCAACAGCATCCGGTCCTTTTTCCTTATCCTGTTCTTCGTGTCCCTGGGAATGAAGGTGGCTCAACCCAGTCTCCACATTTTCACCATGGCTGTTCTGGCCTCCTTCTTCCTGATCGCCAGCCGATTCATCGCCATGTTTCCCCTTCTCTACCTGATGAAGAAAGGGATACGGGTAAGTTTCCTGGTCCCTCTGAATATTGCGCAGATCAGTGAATTTGCCCTGGTCATCGCTACCCTTGGGATGGGCTTTGGTCACATCAATGAGAACGTCATGACTATCATCCTCTTCACGCTGATGATAACGGCAACGGCATCTACATACATGATTACCTACAGTCATAAGCTCTATCTGACTACCGCAGGCGTCCTCACCAAGCTGGGGCTGAAGGATATCACCTCCCCGGAAGAGAAGACCATCCAAACAGAGGACTCCCATCCGATCATGTTCCTGGGATTCTACAAGATTGCCAGCTCTCTGCTTCATGCCCTGGAGCAACACACCCCTTCGATCACCAGCAAGATCGTTGTAGTGGATTTTAATCCTGATGTGCACCGGAAACTCAACAAACGCGGGGTTAAGTGCGTATTTGGCGATCTGGGCAATACCGGCTCGCTTCTTGAAAACGGTCTGGAAACGGCAAAAGTGGTAGTCTCTACCATTCCGGATACGATTCTAAAAGGCACCAGCAACATGACACTTCTCACCTACACCAAGAGAATCAATCCATCAGCTCGGGTGATTGTCACCGCCGAGAGCACCAAACTGGCAAAGCAACTATGGGCGGCCGGAGCTGATTTTGTGATTCTTCCTAATGTCGAGGCAGGCGATAAGGTGGCTTCCCTGCTGGAGCAACTCCTGACTGAGGAGGACATCCCCCATGCCTGCTCCGAGTATCGCTGCCGGATCATGGAGCAGACGGGAGAAGTAATCGAATAGGCTTTTATCTCCCTTGGCCTGAGATTGCGCGAAGCCCCTCATGTCCAGTCGTAAAGAGGCGCTGGTGTCTCAATACGCTGAGTGGTTAAGAAATGACGGGACAACAGGTGACTTCAGGACTGTCTGTCCCTTATAGCCGATCCCTCAGCAATACATTCTTGGTTGTCTCCATTAAGCCAGGCAAACAACTACCCCGGAAGATGCCTGAGAGATGGGGTAGGAGGGAGCCTCACACAATCCCCACGCGCTTCCCGGTCGGAGTCTTCTCTCCCTGCCGTGTAACCCTTGATGCAACTTCTCCTGCTCCTTCCCCTCGCAGATTCCACCTCGCGATGGACACGCCACCGGCCGGTTCGGGCTAGTAGTTCCTCCTGTCAAGTCTGTGAAGGACTTGAAGCTTCAAGTGAACGCAGCACTACCGGAGGCGCACCAATAAAAAGAGCACCTCTTTTCGAGGTGCTCTACATACACACCATACACACCAACTTCCCACCTTGCCAGAAAGTTGAGCACTTTACCTGCAATCCGGAGAGTTAAACGCGGTTGCGCCGTATGAGGCGGCGCAACCGCGTTTGCTATACTTTCAAGAAGTCTGAGTGTGACTCTGCGAAGATTACGCAACTCCTGCGTGTCTGCGTCTCACCATCCACACAAATCCGCCCAGTGCCAAAACGCCGAGCGCCAGCAGGATCGCAGTTGCATACTCAGGCACTGGAGCAGTTGATTCATCATAGCAGAATATGATGACGCTGAGGTCAGCAGGTCGCTCAGTGCTGGGATTTAGATTTATGGGTGCGTGAAGATTTCCATCACTGGGCTGGCCATTATTGGCATACACGTTCGCCTTGCCGTACTCGTCTATTACAATGACCTTACAAACCCATCTGTTTGCTGTGAAGCTGAAATAGGTTCCATCCTCTTCGGTGATGGTGGTGATCGTCACCTCGAAATCATCTTGAGTGCGAGTGTAAGTAGTTCCTCCATCAGTAGGAGACCCTTCCTCAGTAGCAAGATTAATCGTCAAGCTGTCAGGACACTGGAAACCCAAATCCTCACACGTGGGATTCGGAATATCGATGACAAAACAAGGCTGAACTTCATTATCCGACGCGCTCCCTGCTACTTCCGGCCTGCAGTCGTAAGCGGGTGAGTCGGATTCTTCGCCCATGAAGTACCAATAGTCAAACAGCTCAGGCGCAATTTTTAAAATGCCAGTGACGCTCCCCTCATCCGCGTTATAGCCAGGAGCAGTATCGTCCAGCTCGTAGTTGGGATCAGTGATGGTCACCACCACATTGTAGCTCACTGTGTTGTTTCTGTCGCCGACAGGGGGAGTTGGTGAACCATCATAGGTGACCTCATAGCTCACACCGGGTGGCGTAGTCTCCACGCCCACCGACTTCGGGGAGCCATCCCAATAGTAGGAAAGATCACTCAGTGTCACTGTCACCTTGGCTTTTTCCACCGTCAGGGTCCCGTTCTTCAAAGCCACATCGTAGTTATCCAGTTTCCCGCTGCCATCATCCGAGACTGCAGGCACAATTCCGTACTCACCCACTTGGCTCGCGGCATCGGCAGAGGTGGAATAGCTCGCTGTGATCAGATCGCCGCTCTGAATGCCGTCAATGGTTCCCGTAAAAACAGGGTTCGCCTCGCCATACTTCCGGGATGCATCATCAGCCGTCACCATCAGCGATGCCTTTTCTACCATCAAGGTCCCATTCGTCAAAGTGATATCATAATTGTCCAGAGCGCCAGACCCGCCATCCACCAGCAAAGGCACAATATCATAAGCGCCCACCGGACTGGCGGCATCTGCAGGGCTGGAATAGCTGTCTGTGATAGTACCGCTATCGCCGTTCTGAATGCCGCTAACAGTCCCACTGAACACCGGGTTAGCTTCACCATACTTCCGAGACGCATCATCCGCCGTCGCCGACAAGTCAGCCTTGTTCACCACCTGAGCCAGGCCCAACGAAAGGCTGGCATCGATATCGATATCATCGCCCTCATAGACCACAGTTATCGAATGGCTGCCCGCCGAGAGAGCAGAAGTGGTATAACTCGCTTGACCAGCACTCACAGGCACCCCGGTGGCGATCATGACTTCACCGTCTTTAAAACCCACAGGCCCTGAAGGCATGCCGGCATCCGGAGAAAAGACACTTATCGTAGCTGTAAAAGTCACCGATTGGCCATAGACCGAAGGGTTGACAGAGGAGGTGAAAGCTACCTCGGCAAACGGCGAGAAAGGAACACAATCCTTGAACTCACTGGCGTTCCCGTCTTTGTCAATGGTGATTTGCTTCCCTACAGGAATTGCAGTTTCCACATCCTGAACAATGACGCTTATTGCTCCCTCTGCATTACAAATGGTGGTTGAACCATCCTCAGCCACATCCATCAACATCGTGCTGCCTCTAACCGCCCCCACACAGGTCGGAGTTTGAATTTCATAGCTGGAATTCGTATCCGCCAGCTTCTTGACCCGGCTGACGGTCTTCCCGATCTGCTGACTGAGCCCAACCTTTGTTGAACCGCCAGTGGCGATACCTAGATCGACAACTCCAATTTCTGTGCCCGGTTCCAGTTCGATCGTGCTGCCTTCAAAGAAAGTAACCATCGCCCAGGAACTGCCGCCCGCTATGATCGCATCGCCCGGCTCCAACGTCATACCTGCGCTTGCTGCGATCCATGAATTTGTGTTTGCCTTCCTGATCAGCACTTCGCCCTGTGAAATGGAAACCATAGTAAGTTCAGTCGGCTTCGAGAACGTAGAGGGCTGACCACCCACAGGTATTGCTTCGTCATCGGAAGAATCACCGCCACAGCCCACCAGCACCCCACCCACGCCTATCAACAGCGATAAGACAAGTACCAGTATTAGTTTCTTATTCATGCCCCCACCTCCGAGACAAAATCACAGACTCTTCACCCCAAACCCTCAGCATAACACACCTAATGGCAGTACTTTAGCACTATAACCTGATAGTACTGCCGAAGTATAGTCAATATACCACCCTGTCATCAGCAAGTCAATGAAAATGCGGTAAACAAACGGTAAATGGGCTCCGCATCTACTGACAGCCCGTCACATGGTAAAGCGTCACCCGCTCTGCCTTGCCTTTCAGCGTCTGCGGGGCCTTGGCTTCAACCTCCAAAAATTCCTTTGCCTGCTGATAGGTGTCCGGTCCAATCCAGACTTCCCCACCGGGGGCCACGCTGCAAATACGCGAAGCTAAGTTGACGCTATCGCCGATTACCGTATACTCAACACGCCCCGGAGAGCCTACGTTGCCCGCCAGGACCTTACCACTATTGATACCGATGCCAAACTGCGCTTTGGGTAAAGAAGGATCAGCCTGAGATAGCGCAGCAACCGCTTGCTGAGCTTCCCAAGCCGCTTTCACTGCAAGTCGGGCATGATCAGATTGGGATTGCGGGGCATTCCAAACCGCCATGATGTTATCACCGGCAAACTTGTTCACCATGCCTCCGTTTTCCAGAACCTTCTCGATGACAACAGGGAGGAAGGTGTTCAGCATGCCTACCACCTCTCCAGGAGACATCCTCTCACTCATCTCCGTAAAGCCGCGGATATCAGCAAAGAGCACGGATACTTCACGGGTCTCGCCTCCCAGCTTAAGCTCAGAGGAATCAGCCATGGTAAGGATCTCTTTGGCTACCTGCGGGGAAACATATCGGCCAAACAAATCTTTCACAAATCGATCGTCCGATTGCTGGATGAGAATGATGCAGACAATGCTGCTGACCAACAGGACAGGCAGCATCGATAACGGATAGAGGAGATTCAGGATATGCCCCTTATCGAAGTTGATGAAGACGACCCCCACGTAAGCAACGAACAGCCCACCCACCAAGGCGACTCCCCATTTGACTCCTATCCGGGGCAAAGCAAGCCCCGTGATACCAACCAATATCAACAGAGTCAACAAGGTAGTTCCGGTTCCCGCTTCGGTCAGATACCTCTCCCGGAGAATGGTATCAATCGCCAGCGCGTGGATAAACGTCCCGGGTATCTTACCGTTCTTCGTAGGAACCGCCCATACATCCACATCCCCTGTAGCCGTCATCCCGATCAACACGATCTTGCCCTTGACGATCGAAGGATCGAAGTTGCCGCTGATGATATCACCATAGGAAATATAGGCCAACTGACTGGTATCAGCGGAAAAGTTGACGCGCAGATCGTAAGAAGAGTCCACCGGGATCTCTCGATTCACCACATGAAGTTCATGTCCCTGTATCGGGTATTCCTGGGGCAAGGGCATGGAGAACAGCGTATGCAAGATAGACAAGCTAAAAGCAGGATAGGCATTGCCTGCACTATCTCTGATGACCATTTCAATACGCCGCACTTTGCCGTCACGATCGGGATTCATATTGGCATGACCTGCGCCGCTCATAGCCTGCTCCAAAAGAGCCGTCGGCCTCTCCATTTGCCTGTAAGTCACCACTGATTTCGTATCGGGTATTCGGACCGATCCGGACATAGCCAGAACTACATTGCCCGCTTCCGCCATCGCCTCGGCAAGGACTTGATCATCCACGGAATCATCGAAGAAAAGGACATCATACGCGATGACCTTGGCCTTGGCTGCACTCAAATTATCGATGGCCTGAGCGTGAAGACTGCGAGGCCACTCTGACCACCGGCCATAAGTCTCCAGCGTAGTATCATCAATGCCGGCAACGACGATGTTCGGTGAAGGGGTCTCCGATTCGAAAAGCTGATCGGCTAACCAGAAGTTGGTGCTCCGGAACGGCTGAATCAATATCACCACAAGAGTGAACAGACAGCCTACGCTCAAGAGCGCTAGTGTATGGTATAACCTCTTGGTCTTTTTCCTGCTTTTCGGGCCTGGGGTTGCTGCATTGTTCTTCATCTCATGAGCCTTCTTTCTGTTATCTCAGATAACCACCCAAATGTCGACCGGTGATAGCTGCAAACCAAACCTACGGTTGTTCAATATTTTCCCAGTAGACACCCTTTTGATGAAGCTGCCTGGTTTTGAGAAAAGCTTCAAGAAACGTCTTGGAGTCCTCAAGCAGCGCCTGGGCATATGCCGCGGCTTTTGGCAAATCCTCATCGGGGGTATTGGATGACCTCCCATGGCCGGGATGAATTTCCTTGATCTTCAACTGGCTCAGCCGCTCGATCGAATTAACATAGTCGCTCACATTGCCTGAAACCTCTATAGTGGAGAGCACTCCCCCGGCAAACACAGTATCCCCGGAAAACAGGAGCCCTTCCTTTGGCTCATAGAAGCACGCGCAACCGGAGGTATGGCCAGGTGTGTGGATCACGTGCAATTTATATTTTCCAAGGTCAAGGGTGGTGCCGTCTTCCAGCCATATGTCAACCCAAAAACGCCCGCCTGCCTCATTCACGAATTTGCCGAAGGTGACGAACTCGTCCTGCAGCTCAATTTTATTGGCGGCCAAACTATGGGCGGCAACAACGGCCGACTTGTGAAAATACGCCGTAGCGCCGATGTGGTCGTAATGCTCGTGAGTCAACAAGAGAAGATCAATATCCCTCACTCCCAATCCGATCTCCGCAAGCCGATTCTGGAGGGCCGGGAAATGGCTGGTTATCCCAGTATCAATGAGCACGTTCCTGACTTCCCCTTTGATCAGATAGACGTGGCTCCCGGGTTTCTGGCTGGTGAACTGATAGATGTTCGGCCTTATCTGTATGGTTTGCGGCAGCTCCGCTCGCCCGGCAGGCTGATCCTTGGTGTTGTATGGTGAGTCCTTCACTCCGCCCCCCCTTTCAGCCGCTTATCCAACTCCCGTAGACGCTGACACAGATTGTGCATGATCGTGAGAGCAAACTGCGGATTCTGCTGAACCAAAAACATAAACTTCGGCCGGTCCAGAACAATCAGCTGGGTGTTGTCTTCAATGGCTACTGCCGTGGCCGACCGCTGGGAATAGTCCACCAGAGACATCTCTCCAAAGAAATCGCCCGGCTTCAGGACAGCGACCTTGCTCTCATTGCCCCCCGCCTTTCCCACCATCAGACTCACTCCCCCGCTGTGAATCAGGTACATCTCTCTTCCGCTGGTTCCCTCTTCAAAGACAACTTCAAACCTCCGGTATATCTTCAGGAACCTTTCGAAAGGCGGAGTTTCCTGGACTTCAGCGCCAACTTCATCTACCACTACGTTCTCCCCCCATCAAAGCGTTGCAGAACGCAAACTCACTCTCCAATCCCCAGGCAGAAGGAATTCTCCACCACTTAATCCGAAGTTTACCGAATCTCTCCAGCTCCAAGACAATCAGCAAGCTGATAAGTGCGGCATTCCTCAGCCAGCTCCGTGAATCCGCCGAACTTCGCACTAGATTCATCAAGGATCGTGGCACGGTTGGAACTCGGCCACAAATGCGTCAACAACAGGCGTTTCACGTTGACCTCTTTGGCCAATTCTCCGGCTTCAGTGGGTCTCAAATGCCCCCAGAGGGAATCACTATCAGGCTCAAGGCTTCTCCCCACACCGCAAATGAAAATATCCGCATCCTTAGCAATATGAAACAACCCCGGGCACGGACCGCTATCGGAGGAATAAGCTATCTTCCCGCCAATGCCCGAAACTGAAACAGCATACGCTGGAACATAATGGGCCACCGCCGCGAATGCCAGAATCAGATCACCCAAACGCAACTTCCGGTCAGGGGAGTATTCCGATACTTCAAAAACATCACCGAGGAAATCGTCCGACTCGGAAAAAGGGCCCACTACCTGATTGATCTCCTTGATACCTTTGGGAGGCAAATGGAGTTTTGGCCTCAAACCCTGAGGGTTATCGATCCCATATTTCAAAGCATAGCGATAGGGTATCAAATCGAAGAAATGATCCGCATGCATGTGGGTGATCACGATATCCGACACATCGAGGAGTCCGACATATTTTTGGAGATTACTCAACACGCCCGTCCCACAATCAATCAAAAGGGTTGTTTTCATGTGCTCAATCAAGAATCCAGAGCACGCTTGAGAGGGTCCAGGATAGGATGCGCTCGTCCCCAGAACCGTAAGCTTCAATTCATCCTCCTAACGCTTGATGATTGATCTTCCGAAAATATCCCTATTCCACCCGTTAAGCCCCGATCATCCGATAAGATATTCTAACACAGTCGTGGGAAATATTAGACAACCGGGCCCCAATTTCCATTCTTGAGCTATTCGCCTCCCGCTGCTATACTAGGAGCAAGTTAGGAATCTCTGATCAAGTGCTAATCAACCCCCTCGCCCCCAATCTTGGGGGAAGAGAAGAGGGATCGGGGGACACCCCCGATTCCCCGGCAGGAAGTGTCCTGCACCACCTAATCAGAGGTTTCCCAGAACCTTGAACTTCGAATCGCTATGAGAATTCTCGTCATCAACGGCCCAAACCTGAATATGCTCGGCAAGAGAGATCAGTCTCTCTATGGTTCCAAAACCCTGGAGGAGATCAACGCCCTGGTCAAAGAGAGGGGCAAAGAGCTCGGCGCAGAAATCCTCACATTCCAGTCCAACCACGAGGGAGCGCTCATCGACTTCATTCAGGCGGAGTCTGCCAGAGCCGACGGCATCATCATCAATCCGGGCGCGCTCACCCATTACGGACTGTCCTTGAGAGACGCCCTGGCCGATGCCAATCTGCCCACCATTGAGGTTCATCTCTCCAACATTCACGCCAGAGAGAAATTCCGGCAGAAGTCGGTCATTGCCCCCATCGTCAAAGGCCAGATCAGCGGGCAAGGATGGCAAGGATACATCGCCGCATTGCAAACTCTGGTCAACGAACTCAAGGGGAGCTAGCCATGACCTCCCGGGTTGATAAGATTCACCGGCGACTCTTTGAACTTCAACTGGACGCCGTTTTCATCTCCCAACCCCTTAATCGCCGCTATCTCTCCGGATTCACCGGGTCAGCAGGATATATTTTCATCTCCCAGAAAGACACTATCCTGGCCACTGACTTCCGTTATGTCGAGCAATCTAAGGCACAGTCGCCAGATTTTGAAGTTTTCCAGATCAGCGGGGACTTCACTAAGTGGTTTCCCCAGCTCGTCTCCGATACGAATTCCAAGCGCATCGGATTTGAGAGCGACTACCTGACTTTATCTGCCTACCGACAGCTTGTCAAAGCAGCCAAGAAACTTCGCCCTATATCTCGTCCTCAACTAATCCCCACACAGGGAGTAGTCGAATCCCTCAGAGCCATCAAAGATAGCGATGAGATCAGACTAATGGAAGCAGCTGCCCGGATAGCCGATGCCGCCGAGGAACATGCCGTCAAAATACTCCGACCGGGAATGACGGAGAAAGAGCTTTCCTGGAATCTGGAAAGATTCATGCGGGAGGAAGGCAGCGAGAGCCTGCCTTTTGAGATCATTGTGGCATCGGGAGCAAACTCGGCTCTTCCCCATGCCCAACCAACAAACCGCGAGATTATGCCCGGCGAACCGGTGGTCATCGATCTCGGAGCAAAGGTGAACGGCTACACCAGCGATATCACTAGAACCATCTGCCTCGGAGAACCAAGCGAAAGATTCGCCAGCATCTATAGAATCGTCTATGAAGCACAGCTTTCAGCCCTTCAAAAAATCTGCACTGGCATGAGCGGAGAGAAAGCTGATAGCGTGGCAAGGGAAGTTATCGCCAAAGCGGGTTATGGAGAGAAATTCGGGCACGGTCTCGGCCACGGCGTCGGACTTGAAACGCACGAACTGCCGCGGCTGGGGAAAACTTCCACCGACATCCTTTCCGAAGGCATGGTGTGCACCGTCGAGCCAGGGATTTACCTGGAGGGATGGGGAGGTGTGCGGATCGAAGATATGGTAGTATTGGATAAGAAAATACCTCGAGTCCTGACTCAGGCCAGGAAACTTGTGATTGGGGAAGGTTCATGATAGACATCACCGAAGCCAAACGGGGAGTCACCGTAGAGCTGGACGGCATCCTTTATGCAGTCATCGATTACCAGCACATCAAGATGGGTCGGGGCTCAGCACAGATCAGACTGAAGCTAAGGGATGTTCGCGCCGGCCATACCACCGACCGCACCTTCCAGTCGGGGGAAAGGCTGAAACGGGCCGATGTGGAATTTAGCTCGGCGCAATACCTTTATAATGATGACGACTTCTACTACTTCATGGATCAGGAGACTTTCGACCAGGTTCCCCTCAGCGGCGACCAACTGGGAGACGGGGTCAATTACATGAAGGAAGGCATGATCGTCCGAATCTCCCGCTATAAAGGAGACGCCATCGGAGTGGAATTGCCCATAACCGTCGATCTGGAGATCACCGAAACCGGCCCCAGCTTCAAGGGAGACACCGCCACCGCCGGCAGCAAGCCCGCGGTAATGGAAACCGGAATAACGGTGCAGGTTCCCATGTTTCTGGTAGCAGGAGATCGTGTCCGGGTTGACACACGCACCGGGAAATACCTGGAAAGGGCTTGAAGAGGGATAGTTTTCTTAGTTCTCAGTCATTAGTTGTCAGCGTTTAAGAGAATGCAGAGAAGCGTCTCCGCCGGGGTTTTAGAGCCTGCCCTGAGCTTGTCGAAGGGGGTGTCCCCTAAATTCCCTTTCTTCCCCCAAGAGTGGGGGGCAGGGGGCTGACCAACACTTGATCAGAGCATCCCTAAGCACGAAATTTCGGGCGCTCAGCACTCTTAAATCAACCAAGAGACAAGATGAAAACCGACCTGCACGTCCACACCTGCTATTCCCCCGATTCCAACGCATCGCTGGAAGGCATTATCCTTCAGTGCCGGAAATTGGGGATCGACTGTCTGGCCATCACCGACCACAACACCATCGATGGAGCATTCGCCATGCAGAAGATGGCGCCCTTCCCGGTGATCATCGGCGAAGAGGTGATGAGCCTGGATGGCGAGATCATCGGATACTTTCTCAAAGAGCTGATCCCCGGCGGACTCCCGGCCGAAGAAGTGATCGACCGAATCAAGCGCCAGGGCGGGCTGGTGTGCATCCCCCATCCCTTCGATGGCTTCGGCAGGCATCCGCTGAGCGATTCCAAACGGCAGGCCTTGCTTTCGCAAATCGACATTGTTGAGGTCTTCAATGCCCGTTCACTCACTTTGAAGTGCTCCGAAAAGGCACGCTCCTTTTCCCGTGATACCGGCCTTCTGGCCAGCGCCGGAAGCGACGCTCACGCACCCCGGGAACTGGGCAAAGCCTATGTGGAAATGCCTGAGTTCGACGGACCGGCTCAATTCAAACTGGCGCTCAGCCAGGGAACGATCGTGGGAAGGCTGAATGGGATCAAAGATCATTTTCTGACCACTCTGGGCGCACTTCCCAAAAGGGTGAGGAACGGCAAATATGTATAAGATCGGATGGTTTTCCAGCGGACGAGGCCCCGGCTCCCGCGCCCTGCTCAAAGCAATGCAGGAAAGCATCGAAACCGGCAACGTCAAGGCAGAGATCGCCTTCGTCTTCTGCAACCGGGAACCGGGGTTCTCCGAGGAAACCGATCAGTTTCACCATCTGGTGCAATCGTATAGCATCCCCTTGGTGTGCTATTCATCGGTGAAGTTCAGGGAGAACCGGGATTACGTCGTTATGTCAAGCTGGCGAATCGATTACGATCGGGAAGTAATGCGACGGCTGGTGGGCTTTCCGGTCGATCTCTGTGTGCTAGCCGGATACATGCTCGTGATCGGGCCTGAGATGTGCCAGCGTTACACCATGATCAATCTCCATCCGGCCGCTCCCGGCGGGCCGAAAGGCACCTGGAAAGAGGTGATCTGGGAACTCATCCAAAGCCGGGCTCAGAGCACCGGAGTGATGATGCATCTGGTGACGCCCGAACTGGACGAAGGCCCGCCACTGAGCTATTGCACCTTCAGAATCCGGGGCAAGCCTTTCGATGAGCACTGGCAAAAGCTGGAGCACTACTCACTGGAAGAGCTGAAAGCCCGGGAGGGAGAAGAGATTGAACTCTTCAAGCTCATCCGCCAACACGGGCTCAAACGAGAATACCCGCTAATTATCCGCACCGTCAAGGCATGCAGTGAAGGCCGGGTGAAAGCTCAAAACGGCCGGATATTGGATAGAGCGGGAACCCCCCTCACCGGCTATGATCTCACTGAAGAGATCGACCGGCTTGTCGCCTGATACCCGTCAAACGATCCGCATTACATTACAATGCGGATCGTAAACCATCTTTAGCGGATTTCTGAAAAAGTCTAACTCAACCCCCGATCTCGGTCGAGGACAGGCCCCCTGGCCCCAAATCGTTGGGAGAACTTTTTCATCTGCCCCCCCAGACCCCCGGAAGGGAAGTATCCCTTCACCCTCTCGAAAACTGATAACTCATCACTGTTAACTGCAATTGGGACACCCCTGACCCCAACCCCCCGGTGATGCCCGATTCGTGATTTTTTTGTGAGATCAGTGCCGATGTTTGTGACTGATAGGTGACATCATCAAATTACAATAGTATCACTGGAACCAACCCTGTGCCGCAGGGAAAAGGTGAACACGACGGAGCGATCAGGGAACTGTGGAGACCTGCTCCTCTGCCATCCGCGAGTGAGTCCAAGCGCGAAGCGGCATCATAAGCGCCTTATGTCAATCATAAGTCCGGATAACACTGATGAGTGTTTAATGGTCAAACTCCCCTTCGTCCAAAAAGAGAGGGGGGAAAGCGGCAAAGCCGCAAGGGGCGCTAATCAGACAGTACAAACTGAGGAAGCCCCAAAACAGGGGGACGGGAATGAAAATAAGAAAAAGGCTTATTGCCCGGAGAGAACCAACCCTGAATCTGAACCTCAAGGAAGCCCGATTGATGATACTTCTCATAGGGCTGGTGAGTGACAAATGGCAGGGAGATCGGTTGAACATGCTCCCATCGCACGGATTTACCCGTGAGGATATTCAGAATCTCAGCAGTCAATTGCTCCGGTTCGAAATCACAAACAACGGCCGCCACAAGGAAGGGATTGCCCCGGAATTCACCGGGAGGACGATGCCCCAATCAGCTCCATTGACTGCAGAACGCAATAGGGAGCTACCGATAATAGAGAGGACTGATTGCTGGCATTGCCGGATTGAGGGGAACTCGAAACTGAACCTGTTCCATCCGTCAAACACACACGAGCAGGCATATACATCCCCATAAATTAAGAAAGGACTCTGCCCAAATCGTGAAAGAAACGGCTCCGGCAGTAAAGCCTTCTATTCTCCTGGCCATGGAGTTGGTGGCCGTGGTTTTCGTTCTGCTGGTGCTGGCAACGGGGTCATTCCTCAACGTAGCCGAGAGCACAAAGGCTACGGAAAAACAGGCCATTGAATACGCCGTAGTGGCGCTTCGGTCAGAAGCCGGGGGAGCTGAGTTGGACGGGGATTATCATGGGGTGAATACATGGACAGACGCCCAGATGGTTCGGGCCGGGGGAGGAACTTACAATCTGGCTGAGTTCATGGGCAGGCACGGGTTCCCGCTAAAACAAAGCTATGATATTTCCAGGGATGGTATGGTAAGTGTGACGAGCGAAGAATGAGGCACAGGTACTATAAAACTGGAGAAACGAGCATCATTAAATCGGGTTTTAAGACTCTCTGGGCTGCCGACCCTGGCCTCCTTGAACATCCAAGGTAGCCCAGTTCGAACTTAACCACTGGTACGATAACCGGGGGCAAGTCAATCATGCCCCCCTGTTCTTTCCGAGGAATAACATGCAGATGAGTCGCGGGTTCACCCTATTACGCAATTCCATTCAATAGACTATGTTAGAGCCACACAACAGTAAGGCTGGAAGCACGATGGCAAAGAGCACGTCAGCATCGACCAGGGGAAAAAGATGAACCTGATTACCAGACTAAAACATCCATTTACCCGCGCCGGTGCATGTCCGAAACAACACTTCTCCGCGGGTACTGGACGCAAGCAAGCAGAGGTGGAGAAAGCCCCCTACCGCAATCTGGTAGAACAGGCTGATGACGGCATCTGCATCATTCAGGATGCGATCATCCGGTATGCCAATCCTGCCTCGCTGAAAATCATCGGCACCCCAATCGCCCGATATGTCCATCCGGATGCCCTCGATGCGGTGATGGTCCGCTACCAAAAAAGGATGTCCGGCAAGGATGCCCCCTCCCGGTATGAGAGCGCTTTTGTTCACAGAGATGACCGAAAGGTTCCCGTGGAAATCAACGCCTCAGCCACCTCCTTTAACAACAAGCCCGCCGATCTGGTGATTGGCGGGCTATCACCGAGTAAAAGCAGATGGATGCAGAAATCGGAGAATCCAGACTTTTGGGGAAGCGTCATTGAAAATACCCCTTATCCAATGCGGTCTCTGACGAAAAGGGAGCGGTTGTCCATGCGATTGCCCTTTAGAGGAAAACACCGAGCCCCAACTGGCGGAGGAGGCGCAGAATGAATCTCAACAAACCACCTCAAAACATTCTACGGGGCTGGTCGCCTGTTTCTGTAATTGTCGTCACAACACTTGCTGCCATCGCAGTAAGTATCTTTTGCCTTGCCTCCGGTTATTTCAGCATTTTCCAGAACCTCTTTTACATTCCCATTATCATCGCCTGCGGGTATTATATGAAGCGCGGATTTGCATTCTCTGTTATCATTGCGTGCGTCTATTTTTTTCTCTCCTTAGCCTTTACGCGTGAATTAGAGACACTCCTGCAGGCACTTGCCAGGGTCTTACTCTTTGTAATCATCGCGGGTATAATTGCCTATCTGTCGTCAGAACGCAAGCAAGCGGAGCAGCCCATCAGGGAGAATGAACATTTCGTTACCTCCATACTCAATGATTTGACCACATTCGTCGCCGTGCTGAAACCGAACGGCGAGTTCATCTTGTCAAACAATACGAGCATGGCACTCTTCGGGGAATCAATTGAACAAGTCAGGGGAATGAAGTTCTACGATATGGACGGGTGGAAATGTTCCCAGGATGCACAAAGGCTGATCAAGGAAGATATAGAACGCTGCGCATCGGGAGAAAAGATATTTCGCCAAGTTCAGGTCTACACTCCGAATGGGATTGTCTGGATCGATTTCAGTATCCACCCTGTTTTCGGTGAAAACGGGACCGTAGAATACCTGATACCGGAGGGACGGGATATCACCGAGAACAAGCGGGTCAGGGATGCGCTGAGCGAGAGTGAAGAAAAGCATCGAACTCTGTTCGAGACAATGGCCCAGGGTGTTGTTTATGAAAACCCCGCCGGAGAGATCACGGCCGCCAATCCGGCCGCCCAAAGAATCCTGGGATTGACCATAGATCAAATGCTGCGTCGCACTCCGATTGATCCCAGTTGGAAGACCGTCCATGAAGATGGCTCCGATTTTCCCAGAAAGGATCACCCAACAATGGTTTCACTAAAAACAGGGGAACCTGTCAATGGCTTCATCATGGGTATTTTCAATTCGGTTGATGAGCAATACCATTGGATATCCGTCAGCACCGTCCCACAGTTCAAACCGGGAGAAGACAAGCCGTACCGGGTCTATACCACCTTCACCGATATCACCGAGCTCAAGCTATTGGAGCGCACGCTTCAAGAAAAAAACGAACAACTAAGCGAACAGAATGAAGAGCTGCTCTCTGCAGAAGAGGCGCTCAGATTAGAAATCGCTGAGACAGAGAAGGCCCGGGCTTTTAGCGAAGAGGTGATCAATGCCATACCTGATGGTCTTTCAATAGCCGACTTTGCTGGAAATGTCATTGACATGAATGAAACTCTTTTGAAGATGTCTGGGTCAACTCGTGAGGAAGCTGTGGGCCGGCAGTTCAGAGCCGATCTAATCCTTGATGCGAAGGACACCGAGCTAAGCTTTGAACGCCTGAGGAGACTTGAGGAAGGAGCCTCGGTAGAGAATTATGAGATGGCTATCCGAACCAGCGAAGGCAATGAAGTAACGCTATCCATTGCCCAGAGCGCGATCAAGGATGCATCAGGGAAGCCGGCAATGGCGCTTTCAATCATCAGAGATATCACCGAGCGCAAGGAAATGGAGGAACGGCTCAGAAATACTGCGCGCCTTCTAGCCGAATCTCAACAGATGGCCCATCTGGGCAGTTGCGAGTGGGACATTCAAACCCGGGAAATGCTCTGCTCCGATGAGTTCTTCCGCATCTATGGTTGTCATCCGGGAGAGTTTGCGCCGACGTATGAAGAGTTCCAGGAGAGGACCCATCCCGATGATCGGGAATATGTGAACGGCAGTGTGAATACAATCTTGCGTGAGCGCAGTTCAGCTGATCTCCAGTACCGCATCTTGTTGCCCGATGGCGAAGTGCGCTTTGTCCACACAAAAAACAGGGTATCCCTCGATGAAGCCGGCAATTCCATTCGCGTATCACTTATCACACAGGATATCACGGAGAGAAAACAGTCGGAAGAAGTGCTCAAGGAGTCGGAAGAAGTGCTCAAGGAGTCGGAAGAAAGATTCAGGGCTATCTTTGATAATTCTATCGACGGGGTCTTAGTTACAGACTTAGAGACAGGGCGCCTGCATTCCTGCAACAAAGCTATGTGCCAGATGCTGGGCTATAGCTTAGACGAAATAGGGGATATGAAAATCACTGACCTTCATCCTGAGGAAGCCCTGCCCTATGTTATGGCAAATATTGAAAGGGAGGCACTAGTCACACCGCCATTAACTCGTGAAATCCCCTTAAAAAGAAAAGACGGCACTATATTTTACACTGAGGTCACATCATCCCCAGTTACTTTTGCCGGGAGACTATATCTGGCTGGTATTTTTCGGGACGTCACGGAACGCAAGCAAGCGGAAGAAAATATCCGCCATACAAACATCGAGCTTGAAAAGGCATTTGAACAACTGAACGCCAGCCAGGAGCAGCTGCTGCAATCCGCCAAACTGGCCGCGGTGGGAGA
>JAQTRE010000044.1 GCA_028711995.1 Dehalococcoidia bacterium
TGGCGCTTGTTTTGGCGCTAAATTCGACCCGCCAGCCGATTCACTCAGACTTTAAACTTCGCAGCATAATATCAGGGTGACTCAATCAGAATTCCGATACCGGCTTTTTGCAGGGACGCCAGAGTTCATTTCAAAACTGAAGCCGTATTCGTATTCGACGGATTACAAGGCCAGAAGAATCTTATGGACAGGCCCTCTCTTTTTCGCCGGAGCGACGGCAGGTGAGGGTCCCGATCATGGCGAGGACGGGAATTACAGCTCCGAAGACGTAGCAGCGGCGAGAGCTCAAAATTTGGCCAGACAAGAGCAGTATATTAGCGAATCTATCGGGTATTACAGGCAATACATTGTGTCACGTAGGAGCGGAGATGAGGGAGCGGAGGAAGCCGAGGGCGGCCCTGCCATCGGTCGCTCGGATGGGTGGGATGTGCTGGCGGCGCCGATATTCGGAACAATCGGCGGGGCGATTGGCGGAACGATCGCCGGCTACGGGGCGGCGAGATGGGTGAGTCAGAAAGTCGGCGGCGGTTTTTGGGGCGGTCTCCTCGGTACACTGGCGGGACTCGTTACCGTCCCGTTGGGATTGGCAGTCGGCGCAGTTGCAGGAGGTTTAGGTGTGGCAGGTATTGTCTCCGGGGCTAAATCAAGACCGGCTGCGAATGCGCGCGACGGGGTTTTTGCAGCATTGGGGGACGCTTGCCATGTAGCGCAGGATAGAGCGTCGCACTGGGAAGGCGTCAAAGGCTTTGGGCATACGGATCCGAGGACGCAAAAGGGATGGGATACGGATAACCCAAGCCATAACAATAATGCCAGGAATGCGGAATACTTCAAAGGCGCCACCGCCGGAATCTTCGGCGGATACGAAATTGCAGTACTAAACACCAGAGAGGTGTTCGAGAGCTGGATTTCACGTGCTCAAGCAGCAGTCAATGGATTATCGGAATGAATGATCGACTTCCGTGAGAGACTGATTCGCACAAAGGAAGATACCGTCAAGATGAGCGTACGCCTAAGGATGAGCCGAAATCAAATACAGCGTGAATCTGCCTTCTCTTCGACTCTGAATTCACGGCAGCATCAGGCTGCAAATGCATCGATGGAAGAAGTTGAATCCTCTGTAACTGAGGCGCTTGATTCATCTGGCCAGCCGCTCGATGCCCGGACACGGGCTTTCATGGAGCCGCGCTTCGGGCATGATTTCGGCCAAGTGCGCGTGCATACGGATCGCCGGGCCGCGGAGTCAGCTGCACGCATCGGCGCACACGCCTACACCGTCGGCCAGAATATGGTCTTTTCGGCGGGAGAGTACCGACCCGATACGTCACAGGGACGTCAACTGATGGCACATGAGCTGACACATACCGTGCAGCAAGGGGCAACCCCGACCATTCAATGTGATGTGGAAGACCCGCAACGATTCCGGGAAGTCCATGAGGCGCTGTTTCACAACCAGCCGGGAGGCGGAGGTGCAATGCTCCAGTGGGTGGACCCTGCGCAGGGCGTTCCGGGAACCGAAGAGGCCCTCTTTCAGCAAGCGAAATCGAATATCCAGCAGTTTATTCAGGCCAATCCCGCTTCTGTTGGCGGCACCGTCACCCCCAGGACGACGGAGGCCGACCTGGATACCGACGCGATCGAGGCCAACCGGCGCATCTGCCTTCGCTTCCCCGTGATTCCTTCGCCCGCATCCGAGGCGCAAATCCGGTCAGCCGTGAGCGTGATGACGCCTGCGCTGACCAATGACGTCGACTACCAGCGCCAGTGGCTCGCCAACCGACTGCCGGGATGGAGTGACAGTGAGCTCTACAATATTACCGAGACTGACCTGCGGATGGTAGCGCTGCTCGACCGCTTGCTCAATGATCCCGATGTAGGCAGTTCATTGAAGACAATGGCAAGCCGTGCTGCCGGATTCCAGAGAGGCGAAGGACAGGCGAGGGAAATCTTCCTCCATGAAGGTATCCAGGCTCAAAACAGGCCGGGAACTCTGTATCACGAACTCACCCATTTCTACTCTCACACGGTCTTCCGCGACTGGGTGGCGACCACAACCAACAGCCGCTGGTACAACGATGGCTTCGCTGAGTATCTGGCCCGGCTGGCCATGCCGGACCCTGTTCGTGTTCAGAGGACGCAGTATCAGGATCGGTGGGACAGCATTAATACTGAGGTAGCGCCAAGTGTGCCCGAAGACGACATCGCCCGCGCCTACTTCCTCGGCGAGGTGTGGCGTATCGAGACGGCCTCCACGGTGTCCCGGCGAGAGGCTGGCGCGCAGTTGGACCTTCAGGAAACAGCCACTGCCGGTGAGGAAAAAGAGTCTTCACGGACCGGCCCCGGCATCAATCAGACCGTCATGCCCGGGCAGCACTATCGGTTCATGAATATCGGGTTTGATCGCCCCGCACCCAAGCCAGAGCATGTGGGCTTCTTTCGACAGATCAAGTCAGAGCATCTGGATCCGGCGCCAGCAGTTGCGGTGTGTTTTGTGGGCCATGCATCGACAGCCGGATCGCTCGAATACAACGAGCAATTGTCCTCGCGTCGTGCGCAAGCCTTTTACGAAATGGCCCAGACTGAGGGAGTCTCCGGCGATCGGCTCATCGGTGCGGCCAATCCGCCGCACTTGGGCGAAACCCGCGTGACGGCCACCGAAGAAGATCCGGCCACCCGGGCATTTAACCGGCGTGTAGAGATGATACTTCAACCCGTCGCCGCAGGAGCAACCGTGGCTCAGGCTAACATGCGCCGCAGTTCACGCATCGATGTCGCCACCTCCGTTCAAGCCCATCTCCCATCTTATCCCGACAGCGATGGCGGATTGTTAACCCAGGCATTGCTTGCCCGCCTCGGGCGACAGGGAACGACTCCCAGCGCAGCGACCGCCGCTGTAGGGGCAGGCGAACGCAGATTCGGCAGTTCGCCCGGCTCCGATGAGGAGCGGGCGGGAGTCTCGGTTGGCCAGAGCGCCACTGCCGCTTCGGGAAGCACTCCGCAACGCCGTGCTGTTGTCATTGGCAACGGCGATTATGATCCGGCCACAACCAGCGGACATACCATGGCGACGACAAACCCGTTGCCAAGCAGCTTGACCGACTCCAGCCGAATTGCCACAGCGCTTTCCGACAGGGGGTATGATGTGAGCCATCTCCCCAATCAGACGGCGACGCAGATCGACTCGGCGCTGACGAGCGCACTCTCCGGGCTTTCGGCCGGAAGCGAACTATTCTTCTATTACAGCGGGCATGGCACGCTTGAGGGGCTCATCGGCATCGACGGCACTGCGTTCACTCAGGCGCAAATGCTGTCGATCCGTTCCGCTGCCCGTACGGCTCTGGTTGACCTGATCATCAATACCGACGCTTGTCATTCCGGGGTCTTCGCCGACGCGATTCGCGGTGCAGAGCTGCGGGACACGCGTACATCTGCCGCGGGTGGCAGCGGCGGATCGACCAATGCTATTCTGGTGGCGGCGCTTGACGCTGCCATTGCCGTACAAGATGCGAAGGATGCTTACAATACAGCTATCCAAGGATGGTGGGAGCAGCGCTGGGTCCTGGAGGCAGCCATGGCCGCACCTCCACCAATGACTGACCCGGATATCGACCCACGCGGGATCGCGTGGAGCACTCATTACCAAACAGCCGCTTCGCATTGGAATGACTTTGTCACCACGGCAAACCCGCTCCTCCACGCCATGCGGATCGCTGCCGCTACGGCTGGAATCGCATTGGCCGGTCTCACACTCACCTCAATTACGTCACCCTATAACAGCGACGCCGAGATGTTAGTGCAGGCTGGCCTCGATGACGTGGATACGCTCACCAATCAGGTGCTCACGGAGGTCGATGGGCGGTTGCCGTAGCCAGGGGATGTTGTCAGGGTTACTGATCCCAAAGGAGAAATCATATGAGCAGTTTTCCCGGTTCACCGAATCTGGCCAGGGGGGCGCTGGTCGGTTATGACCCGATGAATCCGCTGGCCAGTGTGATCGTTTTTCAGTATAACCCGCAAACGCTGACGCGTTCGCTGAGGGCTCGTTCCTCGGGTGGGGAGGGCGGCGCTGTTGCAGAGGTGACGCGCCTTTCCGGCGCACCGGAGGAGACCATCAGCCTGGAGATCGAGATCGACGCCACCGACCAGCTGGAGAAAGCCGATCCGATAGCCGTCAGCATGGGCATCTACCCGCAGCTTTCGGCCCTTGAGATGCTCCTTTATCCCAAGACCGTCCAGGTGATCGCCAACACGGCTCTCATGGCGGCGGGCACCATCGAGATCATCCCGCCAGAAGGCCCGTTCGTTCTCTTCATCTGGGGTATGAAACGCGTGCTGCCGGTGAAGCTCTCCGAGTTCTCTATCACCGAGGAAGCCCATGACGTCAACCTGAACCCCATTCGCGCCAAGATATCGCTCAGCCTGAAGGTTCTGAGCTACAATGATCTCTCTCTGACCCATCCGGGCTACTATGCCTTCCTGGGCCACCAGGCGGTGAAGGAAGCGATGGCTGTGATCGGCAGCGTGAGCAACGTGAGCGCCGCGGCAAGCAGCGGCATCAATCTTGGGTGAGGTAAGCTATGTTCGATTCTACCAGCCGATACTACAATCTGGAGACGGCCACCTATACCACTAGCGATGGGCAGGTGATCGCCTACAAGCGACGAAGATTCCTGCCGCAGGGCAAAGACCTGCCGCTTTTAACCCAGAGCAGGGTGGAACAGAGCGACCGCTTGGACCTGATCGCGGGCCGAACCATCGGCGATCCGGAGCAGTTCTGGCGCGTCTGCGATGCCAATGACGCCATGAATCCGGACGAGTTGATCGAAGAGCCGGGAGTAAGCCTCCGGGTGCCGATTCCCCAGCCTGAGGTGCCTCGATGACCCAACCGGGAATTCATCTGACCCTGCTCATGGGGCCGACTGTGCCGGTGCCGGTTACGCCCACGCTTCTGGAGGCGCTGGACAGCGTGGAGGTGACGCACCGGGATCAGGGACGCTCCGGGTTTCAGATGACGTTCAAGGTGGGAAGGTCCGGCCCGACGGATATGCTGGAATTCAACGCACTTCAAAATTTGGCGCTCCGGCCGTTCAGCCGGGTCATCTTGATGGTGACCTTCGGCGCAGTGCCACGGATATTGATGGATGGAATCATCACTCAGCAGCAGCTCTCGCCCCAGAACCAGCCGGGCTCCTCGAGGCTGGTCATCACCGGGGAGGACGTCAGCGTGATGATGGATATGGAGGAGAAGGCCGTCGAGCATCCGGCCCAGAATGAGATGATCATCGCCAATATGATTATTGCCAGCTATGCCCAGTACGGCCTGACGCCGATGGTGATCCCGCCGGCTTCCTTCGATACGCCCATTCCCACGGAGAGAACGCCGGTGCAGCAGCTCACCGATCTGGCCTATTTGAACGAGATGGCCGGGCGCTGCGGATACGTTTTTTACGTCACCCCGGGGCTGGTGCCGGGACAGAACATTGCCTACTGGGGTCCGCCGATCCGGGCGGGTCTGCCGCAGAAAGCGCTTTCCCTGAACATGGGGCCCAATACCAATGTGGAGCAGATGAGCTTCTCTAACGATGCCCTGCGCCCGACTTTGCAGTCGGGCTCGATTCAGGATCGGCAAAGCAATCAGAGCCTGCCGGTGCAGACCTTTGCCAGCACCCGGACACCGCTTTCCAGCCAGCCCGCGCTGATGGCTAATCAGCCCAATGTGCGGCGAAGAGGATTCCGACGCAGCGGGGTCAACACTGTTCAGGCCTATGCCCAGGCTCAGGGAGTGACCGATATCTCCACCGATGATGTGGTGACTGCCAGCGGAGAGCTCAATGCCTTGTTTTATGGAGACTTGCTTCAGCCCAGGGGGTTGGTGGGAGTGCGGGGCGCAGGCTACAGCTATGACGGGACTTACTATGTTAAAAACGTCACCCACAGCATCCGCAAGAACGAATACAAACAGCGTTTCACCCTGACCCGCGAAGGGACAGGATCGATAACGCCGATGGTGAGAACATGAAATTCTTCGGCAAATATCGCGGCACGGTAGCCAATAATGTCGATCCGATGCAGCAGGGACGCATCCAGGTGAATTGTCCTTCGGTTCTGGGAGACGGCCAGATGAGTTGGGCCATGCCCTGCTCTCCCTATGCAGGCTCTTCAGTGGGGCTGTTCACCATTCCGCCAGCCGGGGCCAATGTGTGGGTGGAGTTTGAAGAAGGCGAACCCGATTACCCCATCTGGAGCGGATGCTTCTGGGGAACGGGGGAGGTTCCGGCCAGTCCCGCTATCGCCGAGATGAAGGTCTTCAAAACGGATACGGCCACCATCACCATCAATGATACGCCCGGCGCGGGAGGCATCAAGATTGAGACCACCGCCGGGATGAAGATCGAGATCAGCGCCACCGGCATCGAGATCAATAACGGCTCGGGCGCCAGCATCAAACTTCAAGGTAACAAAGTAACCATCAACGATTCCGCCCTGGAGGTGATGTGATGTCTGGTTATCTGCTCCATCAGGGGGCCACGGTGATGTGTGCTCACTCCGGGCAGGCTCAGCCTACGGCGCCCAATGCGCGCGTCAAGGTGAACAGCCAGATGGTGGTGACTCAGAGCTGTACCTATACCATCGCCGGTTGCTCGTTCAACGTTTCCGGGTCTCCGGTTCCGTGCGTCACCGGCCAGTGGATCACGGCAGCAACACGGGTAAAAGTGGGGGGGCTTCCTGTTCTCCTGCAGGATAGCCAATCGACTTGTATGCCCAACGGCACGCCGATGACCGTTTCATCTACCCAGACTCGAGTGAGGGGGACATAATGCAAATCGATTATCCGCTTCATTTCGATAGCCGCGGCCGCACAGCGGAGGCCGCCGCAGATAAACACATCCGCGATCTGATCGAGCAGGTCCTTTTCACCTCTCCCGGCGAACGCGTCAACCGGCCCACATTCGGCTGCGGGCTGATGCAGCTGGTGTTCGCCCCCAACAGCGATGAGCTGGCTACGGCCACCCAGTATCTGGTGCAGGGCTCTTTGCAGCAATGGCTGGGGGACTTGATTCAGGTGGAAGCCGTCGAGGTGCGCTCGGAGGAATCGACCATTGAGGTCACCATGAAGTATATCGTTCGCCAGACCCGGGAGCGCACGGTGGCGCAGTTCTCGCGCGAGGTTTAGATGAATACACAATATCATTGCCACAATCCGCAGCGGCTTCAATTGGTGCGTCAGCACCCGAATCTCAACGCCATCGACTATCTGGAGGTGCTCGATCAGCTCTCTCCTGATCAGAGCCTGCGCCAGCGCATCCTGCTGGTCCATTGCGTCAAACCGATTTCCGGCGTCACGGCCGCCAATGTGCGCATCGAGGGCGGAGTTCGCCGTCAGGTGAATGTTCAAGAAGCATCTATAGCCTCCGAAATGATCGATGCCCTCAAGGATTTGCCTGTCCAGACCCGCAGCGAGATACTCGATCGCGATGACCCGGCCAGGGTGCTCATCGTCAAGGTCGATTCATTGGCCGATTTCTCCACCTACCGGCTGAAGCTGGTCAAATCGATTACCAGCGATACGCCGCCCGTCGGCTTCGATCCGGTCCTTTTCTGGATTGAGTTCGCCTTCAAGGTGGAATGCCCCAGCGATTTCGATTGCCTGCCCAGGCTGGTTTGCCCGCCGCCGGATCTGACCGGACCCCGGATCGATTACCTGGCCAAGGATTATGCCAGCTTCCGTCGATTGCTCCTGGACCGGCTTTCCACCGTTCTGCCCGATTGGCAAGAGCGCAACGCGGCCGATGTGGGCGTGGCGCTGGTGGAAGCTCTGGCTTATGCCGGAGACTATCTCAGCTACTATCAGGATGCGGTAGCTACCGAGGCCTATCTGGGCACAGCCCGCAAGCGTACTTCGGTGCGCCGCCATGCCAAGCTGATCGATTATCCGATGCATGAAGGCTGCAATGCCCGCGTGTGGGTGCAGATTCAATCCAATGGTGGCGATATCTTCCTTCCACAGGGAATGCAATTATTCACCCGGCTCACTGCCATCAACACGCGAATCGCTCCCAATTCCACCGAATACGATAAGGCGATGGAGCAGCAGCCGGAATGCTTTGAAACCCTGCACGAAGCCATCCTCTGCGAGCATCACAACGAGATCAGGTTCTATACCTGGGGAGACGAGGAGTGCTGCCTGCCGGAAGGCTCGACCAGCGCCACGCTTCTGGATGACAAGGACAATCGGCTGCGGCTACGAGTAGGGGACGTGCTCATCTTCGAAGAGGTGCGTAATTCCAAAACCAGACTCGCCTGCGAAAAGAATCCGGCCCATTGCCATGCCGTGCGTCTCACTCGGGTCTATCCTCAGGCGGAGATTTCTGCCGATAGCGGAGAACTGCAATTGAAACAGGAAGGCAGTGTCGACCAGAGCCTGACCGATTCCCTGACAGATGAAATGATTGTGGAGATCGAGTGGGCACAAGAGGATGCCCTTCCTTTCTGCCTGTGTCTGGAAGAGGTGGTCGATCCCCTTGATCCGGAAAAGGGAAAACAGCCGGTGAGCGTAGCCCGGGCCAATATCGTGCTGGCCGATCACGGCCGGACCCTGGGAGCGGGTAAAGGTGGGGTTGCCGATACCCCGGAGGCATTGGATTCCCCCGGCGAGGATCAATACCGGCCTTCTCTGAAGGAGACCGGGATCACCCACGGCGTTCCTTACAGCGATTCCCAGGCGCGGCGCAAATCTGCCGCGGCAGCATTGGCGCAGGATCCGCGTCAGGCCCTGGCCGAGGTAACGCTTTATGATGATGACGGCAATGACTGGCACGCCCAGCGCGATCTCCTCTACAGCGGCGAGTTCGATCACGACTTTGTCGCCGAGATAGAGGATAACGGCAAAGCCCGGCTGCACTTCGGCGATGGGTTCCTCGGCGAAGCTCCTAAGGAAGGAGCCTCGCTGGAAGCGGTCTACCGGATCGGCAACGGGCGAGCTGGGAATGTGGGGGCGGAGGCCATTGCCCATATTATTGCCAGCGATGACGGCATCGGCACGGTGAGGAATCCCATGCCTGCTCAGGGAGGCACGGATGCCGAGTCCATAGAGGAAGTGAAACTCTATGCTCCGCAAGCCTTCCGCACTCAAAAGCGGGCCGTTACCCCTCAGGATTATGCCGATTGTGCTGCCAAGCACCCTGAAGTGCAGAAAGCGGTGGCTACGTTGCGCTGGACGGGAAGCTGGCACACACTGTTCTTGACCGTGGATCGAATGGGAGGTCGGGAGGTGGATGAGGCATTCGAGGCGAAACTAGTCGCCTTTCTAGAGCAATTCCGACTGGCCTGCCATGACCTGGAAATAGAGCCGCCGATCTATGTGCCGCTGGATACCGCCATGAACGTCTGCGTCAAGCCGGGCTATTTCCGCGACAGGGTCAAGAGCGCGCTGCTGGAGGCATTCGGAACCTCGGATTTGCCCGATGGACGGCGCGGCTTCTTCCATCCCGATAATTTCACCTTCGGGCAGGCGGTCTATCTCAGCCAAGTGATCTCCACCGCCATGCAGATACCGGGGGTCCAGTGGGTGGACCTGAGCGGAGAGATGAACCGGTTCCAGCGATGGGGAGAGCCACCGCATGACGAAGTGGAGGATGGTCTGATTGCCATGGATCGCCTGGAGATCGCGCGCCTCGATAACGATCTCAGCCAACCGGAGAACGGTAGAATCGAATTCTTAATGGAAGGTGGCCTATGACCACACCCTGCAACAGTTCGCCGCTGAGTCCCTGCGATTGCCCCGAAACGCTTCAAATTACGAGGGACAATCCGCCAGGACAGCCCGCCATCTCATACCGGCTGGGAACTCATGCCGTGCTCTTCCAGCAGATGCTGGAGAGGATTCACTCCGATGAGTTTCTTCAGAAGCATCTAACTTCTCGTAGCACCGATGATCCGGCCGTTGCTTTTCTGGATGCCTGGGCTATAGTAGGGGATGTGCTGACGTTCTATCAGGAACGCATCGCCAACGAAGGGTATCTGGGCACGGCCACCGAACGGCGCTCCATACTGGAGATGGCCCGAACCATCGGCTATGAGCTGGACCCCGGTGTTGCCGCCAGCACCTACCTGGCCTTCACCGTGGACAGTACCACCGATCCATATCTGGAGGCGACTATCTCTCAGGGAACTCAGATTCAAAGCATTCCGGCCAAGGGACAGTTGCCCCAGACATTTGAGACGTCCCAAGAGTTTATCGCCCACGCAGAGTGGAATGAACTCAAACCGCGCCGGAGCCGCAACCAGACGCTGGCCCTTGATGCTGATGGCAGGCTGTGCTATCTGGCCCTTTCCGATAAGGGATCGCACACTGTCAGCCAATACTTTCTAGTGAATCCCGATCCTTCGCTCCAAGCCAGCGATCATGTCGAGGCCGCTACGGTCAATACTCTGTACCTGGAGGGCGTGGCCGCTCGACTCCAACCCGGCGATCTCATCCTTCTGGCCGGAGTCAAGAACGGCGGCAGTTACAAAACGCTTGTCAATCCTATCGTACGCCTCGAAATCCAGAAAGAACTGAATCGAACGGTCATCGAACTGGATGGAACCTCTGAAGCTATCACCTTTGCGCCCGCCGATCTGTCTCTGGTCAACTCAATCGCCACCGGGCTCTCCTTCGACGCCGAGCAGGTTCAATCCAATGTGCTTGCCGCCGATATCAGCCAGAAGATGCTGAGCGCGCTGATGAATATCAACCAGTGGGATCGGACCGGGCTTTTGAACCACATCAACGCCATTCAATCCGCTGCAGCCACGCTGTCCACTTTCCAGGGCGTGTTTGCCTTCCGGGAGCAGGTGGGATTCTTTGGTAATACTGCGCCCAAATGGGAATCTCTGCCTGTCAGTCAACGATATGATCATTACAAAGTTCAGGAAGGCGGGGAGTGGAAAGAGGTTGACGGCGATCCTGTTTACGAGCAGGACTGGGACAAGTACGGTTGGCTTATCTGGAAAGACTATCCCGTCGGAAACTGGTACTCCTCCTCCGGTGCGGACGTCTATCTGGAAAGGAAAGTGGAGGGGATCGGGAAAGAGAGCTGGACGGTGTTCCAACTTGCTGGCCAGGGCTCGCAACATCGATATACGGCGCTGCGGGTGACGGACACCATGGATCAATCAATCACCGGCTTCTCTCTGAGCGGAAAATCCACCGGACTGCGGCTGAGGGAGGAAAACGGACGTCCTATACGTGACCCGTATAACGATTTCGTGTTCACCAACGATGCCTTCGATGAATTTCAGGTCCGCAATACCACCGCCCATGTCAAAAGCGAGAGGCTGGCCCTGACGGCCTTGCCGATAGAGGACAACATGGAAGAAGAGCAGATGGATGCCGAGGGCAATACAACGCTCTCCGGCGTCAGCCAGATGATGCTCGAAGGCATGGTGCTGGACTTGCAGATAGATCAGCCGGTGATCATCAGCGGCGAACAAGCGGATGCCGCAGGGGTCATCTCCAGCGAGGTGGCGTTGCTAAAGGATATCGTCCATAACCGAGGATACACCGTGCTCTATTTCAAGGAAGCCCTGAAGTACCGTTATCTTCGCGATACTGTCAGCCTCAGCGCCAATGTGGTTCCGGCCACTCACGGAGAGACGGTTTCGGAGGTGCTGGGGAGTGGGAACGGCACTCAAACCAATCAGCGTTTCAAGCTCAAGAAGCCCCCGCTAACCTATACGTCGGCGTCCACAGAGACCGGATCGGAAAGCTCGCTCACCGTCAAGGTCGACGGAATCGACTGGGAGGAAGCCGGTTCTCTTTATGGACTCGACTCCCGAACCCGGAGCTATATTGTGCGCCTGGATAACGAAGGCAATGTGTTTATCACCTTTGGCGATAGTAAGATGGGGGCTCGCCTGCCGACAGGTGTGGAGAATATCGCCGCCACCTATCGCAGCGGCATCGGCTTTGACGGCGAGGTCGATGCCGAGAGCCTGAAGCTTCTCAAGACCCGGCCTCAGGGAATCCGCAGCGTCAATAACCCAATCGCTGCCAGCGGCGCGGATGACCCGGAGACGATGGATACCGCCCGCACGAATGCCCCTTTGACCGTGCTGACCATGAATCGCATCGTCTCGCTGAAGGACTACGAAGACTTCAGCCGGGCGTTTTCCGGCATCGGTAAGGCTCAGGCGATTGTGCTCTGGAACGGCGAAGTCGATCTGGTGCATATCACCATCGCCAGCGCCGGCGGGGAAGCACTGGATTCCACTTCGATCACCTATCAGAACTTGGTGGAGGCCATCGATACCTACCGCAATCCCATCTGCCAGGTGCAGGTGGACACCTTCGATCTGCGCCTTTTCCACATAGAAGCCAAGGTCAAAATCGATTCCCGTTACGTTGCCGCCGATGTCCTGGATCAGGCTGAGTCGGCGCTGAAAGAGGCTTTCGCCTTCGAAGAGCGAATGTTCGGCCAACCGGTCACGGCAGCGGAGGTCATCAGCATCATCCAGCAGATTCCCGGCGTCATCTACGTCGATCTGGATCGGCTTTACTTGGCCGATGATGAAACGGGACCGACCCAGATCAACCCGCCATCGATGTTGCCCGCCCATCAAGCCCGATGGCCTCGCGGCAAGGATTTTGAGCGGGCGCAATTGCTTCTGATCAACCCCGTCGGCATCAAGATGGAGGAAAAGACATCATGACTCAGAATGACCAGGATCGCCTCTATAATCTTTTGCCGTCCATCTATCGCATCCGGGATGCCGATCAGGGAGAGCCTTTGCGCTCCCTTTTGATGATTATTCAGGAGCAGGCCGATGCCCTCCGGAAGGATATCGACGGCCTCTATGAGGACTGGTTTATCGAGACCTGCGCCGATTGGGTGATCCCTTATATCGGCGAACTGGTGGGCAACCGGCCTTTGCATGAGATCAAAAAGGCTCGCCGCACCGATGTGGCCAAGACCATCTATTACCGGCGGCGCAAGGGTACCGCGGCCATGCTGGAAGAGATGGCGAGAGATGTGACCGGCTGGGGGGCGCATGTGGTGGAGTTCTTCAAGCTGATGGAGTGGAGCCAAAATCTGAATCATCTCCGGTTTTCGAAATCTATCGATCCACCCCCCGGTTCGCCCGTATCGGTGGACTACGTGGGAACGGTCAATATCCGAAGCCGGGACGTCATCGACCGGATCGACGGACCTTTTGACGTCATCAGCCACACGGCGGATATCCGTCCCATCTGCTGCTGGGAGGGCTGGCACAATATTCGCAAGATCGGGTTTTTCCTCTGGCGGTTGGAGACGTATCTATTGGCTGCCATCAGCCCGCGTCCGGTGCCGGATCATCCCCATTGCTTTACCTTCAGCCGGTTGGGAAATATGACGCCGCTTTTCCATGAGCCTCAGCGCGAGGATGACGATACCGGACTCGCCAGGGAAATCCATGTGTCCGGCCCGATCCGGCCATTGGCTTTTGATATTGATTTGAAGGCATATGATCCTGACGATGGCTCCGGCAGCAGCGATTATTATGGCCATGACCGGGGACTCTCGATCACCAAAAACGGGAAGCCGGTGCCCCCGGAAGATATCGTGAGCATGGACCTGAGCAGCTTCGGGTGTCCTGACGCAGGCAAAGTAGCCATCGATGTGAAACATGGCCTGCTGGGATTTGCGCCGGGCGAGGAGCCAAGCGCTCCTGCCAATTTGGCTAAGTTCAATGCTACGTACACTTATGCCTTCAGCGCTGATATCGGCGGCGGCCCTTATGAACGCCGTCAGGACATGATCGAACATGAAGAGGAAACAGCTACGGTGATCGAGGTGGCCAAAGGAACTGCTATCGATACGCTGCAAAAGGCTCTCAATCAGTGGGCTGCAGACGATAAGAAAGCGTGTACCATTCGAATCATGGACAACGGCATCTACGGCGGCAACATGGATATCGAGTTGCCTGTGGACGGTTGGCTGCAAATCCAGGCGGATAACGGCGTCTGGCCCGATGTGCGTCTGGTCGGAATTTCCAGCCTCAAGGTTGCCAGCGGTGAAGCCAGATTAATCCTGGATGGCCTTCTAGTGGAAGGGGCTTTTGATCTCAGCGGCAGCCTGGATTTGATCCTTCAGCATTGCACGCTCGTTCCCGGAAGATGGCTGAACCTGGCGGGCGATCCCATTTATCCTGATCGCGATAGTCTGGTGGTTACGACCGCTTCTGCCGAAATGAGCGTCACCATCAGGAAGTGTATCCTCGGCCCGATACGAATGCCGGAGATCACCAAATGCCTGGCGATTGAGGACAGCATCGTCCAGGGGTTGAGAGTAGGCAAAGGCGTGCGGTATGCCATCGCGGCGGATGATCAAGGAGATGAACCCGGCCCGCCGCTGGTTCTGGACCGCGTCACTGTCTTTGGCCCCGTGTATGCCAAAGAATTGATCCGGGCCTCCGAGGTGATCTTCACCGATGAGGTCATGACCGAGCGCCAGCAGATCGGCTGCGTCCGCTTCAGCTACGTGCCGGAGGGATCGCTGACGCCTCGGCGCTATCACTGCCAGCCGGATACGGCGATGTCTAAAGAAGAGCAGCTTCTCAAGCGTAATTTGACCGCCGCGGAGAGAAAGCTGATCAGGGATCGGCTGGAGCCACTCTTTACCTCCCGGCGCTATGGAGAGCCGGGCTACGCACAGATAATCCGCCCCTGCGCCGTGGAGATTCGCACTGGCGCGGAAGACGGCTCGGAGATGGGAGCGTTTGCTTCTTTGAAGCAGCCTCAGAGGGAGGCTAATTTGCGGATGAGGTTGGAGGAGTATTTGCCCTTCGGCCTGGAGGCAGGGTTTGTGTTTGTGACGTAGGGGGATTTCAAAAGATGCAGTGCATCGGGGCGTTGTCAGAGTTTGGGCCGCCCGATGGAGGAGATGGATTCCCGTTTTCACGGGAATGACATGGCAAAGAGAGTGCAGAGATACTTCTCTGCCGGGGTTTTAGAGCCTGCCCTGAGCTTGCCGAAGGGGGTGTCCCCTAAGTTTCTTCTTCCTCCCCCTCTCCTGGGAGAGGGGGATCGAGGGGGTGAGGGCCAATGTTTGCATTCAAGTCTTGGTTTGAATTGGAGGAGCATATGGAGAAAATTGATCTAAAAAAGGACCTCAAGCTTCTCTACCAGCCTTCTGCCAAAGAGGTGGTCGAGGTGGAAGTCCCGACCATGAACTTCCTGATGGTCGACGGCATGGGCGATCCGAATACATCCAAAGCTTATCAAGAGGCGATCGAAGTCCTCTATCAGCTTTCCTACACGCTCAAGTTCATGATGAAAAAGGGGCCCTCGGCGATCGACTACGGTGTTATGCCGCTCGAAAGTCTTTGGTGGGCTGATGATATGAAGGCATTTGTTTTCGGCAACAAGGACCAGTGGAAATGGACGGCGATGATTATGCAGCCTGGCATAATAACCAGACAGTTGGTTGATGCTGCCATCGCTGAGGTGAAGAAAAAGAAAAACCCGGCGGCTCTGCCGCTTGTCCGATTTGAATCCCTCTCCGAAGGACGCGCTGCACAGATCATGTATACCGGGCCGTTCTCTGAGGAGGGTCCGACTATCGAGAAGATACACAAGTTCATCGAGAGCCGGGGGCTGAAGCCGGTCGGAAAGCATCATGAGATTTATCTCAGCGATATGCGCCGGGTGGAACCGGCTAAGTGGAAAACTGTGATCAGGCAGCCGATGGGTTAAGAAAATCCCCTCGGTCCCCCTTTAACAAATGGGGAGGGTTGTAATTATTCGGAGAGTGTTCCCCGCAATGGAAATAGTATTTAATCGACTTGGAGGCAGACAATGAAAGGCGATTTCACCCGATTTACCCATGATCCTGTAAAACACTACAGCGGCGTGCTCAAGCAGCAGGGACGCGTAGACCTGGATGCCGATTGGAACGAATACGTCCAGATTCAGAGTTACCTGGCTCAGATCGAGACTCGGGATGTGATCGGCTGCTGTGGTGTTCCCAACAGCCATCCGCGCGGATTCAAGATCGAGCGGGTCTCCGGCGAAAAGTTGACGCCGGAGGAGTTGAAAGAGGAAGCAGCCTCCAGGAAGAAGGATCGATCCAGGCTCAAGGTGAACCCCGGTCGAATCTACGTTGATGGACTCCTTTGCGAGTCGGATCGGGCGCAGGTTCTTCCCAATCCCCGCGAAGCTGGTGTCTATCTGGCCTATCTGGATGTCTGGCAGCGTCACATCACCTTCGTCGAGGACCCTGATCTACCGGAGATCGCCCTGGGTGGAGTGGATACAACCACGCGCGTTAAGACCGAGTGGCAGGTCAGGTTCGCCAACGTCTCCGATAAGGTCAAGCAGGGGCATTTGGATTGTAAGCCTTTCGCTTGCAGCAAGAACCCCTGGGAGCCGATAGAAGCCGTCAGCACCGGTCGGTTGGCCGCCAAAGCCGAGGAGGCCGAAGGCGAGGAGCTGTTGTGCAAGGTTCAGGACCAGGCCGGATATCGCGGGCTGGAGAATCGTCTCTATCGAGTGGAAATTCATAGCGGCGGTGAGGATGGCCATGCCACCTTCAAGTGGTCGAGAGATAATGGCGCCGTCGTCTTCCCAGTAAAAGAGATGAAAGTCCAGGGGAGCAAGTCCACCATTACGCTCAAGCAGGCGGGCAAGGACGATGTCCTGACGCTGCACATCGGCGATTGGGTGGAGGTTCTGGGAGATAAGACCGATTTGGCCTTGAAGTCCGGCACTATGGCCCAGGTAGCCTCCGAGTCCGACGGCACGGATATCGCCAAGGGGATTGTGGTGCTTATGACCGATCTTTCGGCGCACCAGAAAGAAGGCCATCTCAAAATCCGCCGGTGGGATCAGAAGGAGAACAGCAAGACTCATCTGAACAGCGGCGTGATAAAGGTCAAAGAGGATGAATGGACTCCGCTGGAGAGCGGCGTGGAGGTCTGTTTCAAGAGCGGCGCTTACCAGGTGGGAGACTACTGGATGATCCCAGCCCGCACCAAGGTGCGCGACGTGCTCTGGCCGGAGACAGACGGCCAGCCTGATTTCGTGTTCCGGCACGGTGTGGAGCATCACTACTGCGCTTTGGCGCTGATCGAATTCGATGGCCGAACCTGGGGCGAGCCGAGAGACTGCCGTCATCTCTTCCCGCCGTTGACTGAAGTAACCGGCGATTGCTGCACGCCTGTCAATCCGGGGGATGATGTCCAGCAGGCAGTGGATTCGGCCATTGCCGCAGGCGGCGGGTGCATCTGCCTCTGCCAGGGAACTCACCTCATCGAGGGCCCTCTGAAGCTGATCCGGGCGCGCAATCTCACCATCCATGGGGAAAACGCTTCCACTATTCTGCAATTCAAGGGCACGAGCGAAGCTGGCGAGGGGGGAATCCTCCTCTCCGGCTGCAACGGCGTGGCTTTTAAAGATATGGCCATCTTGGGCGACGGCGTTTCGGCCCTGATTTCCACCCAGGCTGATGAGAAATTAAATTTGAATCTCAACATCGCCCTGGATCATCTGACGCTGGTCAATCGCACTACGGCAGTGGAAAAGATCGGCGGTAATTGCGCAGTTCGGCTGGGCCAAGCGATTGGCATTACCATTGAGCACTGCCGGTTGACCGCCGATATCGGCATCGTCTCTCTCCTGGGAAATGATCTGCCCGAATACTTGGCCGATGACGGCTCCTTTTCCTTCCCGGCGGGGAATATCAGCTATGACTCACGGAGCGATTCCGAATCTGTGGAGATCAAGAAGGCGAGTCGACCCGACAGGCTTACCATCGAGGAGGTCGTGCCGGAAACCGAGACCTTTGAACCCACAGCGGAGACAGATTATCGCGTTGGCGTCAATCAACTCCTGATGAGGGATTCAGCGATAAGGTATCGACGCTTTGGCATCTGGGCGCTCAAGAGTGTGGAGTGGCGGCTGGACAATTGCCGCTTTGAACCGGTCAGCGCCGTCACGGAGGCCGTTTCATCCGAGGAGGCCCTTCAGAGTCACCGCATCGAGGCTGATGCTACAGCTTCCAAGCTCACCGGTACAGCTATCCAGGCATTCATCTGGAAGGATAGCGCCATCACCCGATGCCATCTGACCGGACGTATCGGACTGAACATCATCGCCTGGCTGGGAGGCGAGGCTTCCAATAATACCATTACGGCCAAGCACGCTGCGATTGTTCTCTGGCTTTGCGGAGCCAAGATCGAGTCCAGTGACATCAATTCGATGGGCGGTGCAGGCATTGGCTTCGGTGCCAGCTTCCGCGCCTCGGTGACTGGCAATAAAGTCCGGGGGGCCGGCATCGCTCTGGGGAACGAGAGTTTGGATAACTGGCTCGGCGGTGTCAATAGCTATCTGCAAGAAATCGTTGGCATGTACCGGGTCGGCGATGAGCAGCGGGACGACCGCTACGAGTGGATGGCGCTCTGGATGCTGATGGAGGAAGTCTGTCGCAGCATGGGGTTGGTGGTGCTGAGGGATCGATTCCAGCAGTTCTTGAATTCCTTCGAGGCGTTCAAGGATGTTCCCGTATTGCTTCTGGCCAGCGCTCAGCTTTATCCCAGGTTGGAGGCTATCGCAAAACGACTGGGCAATCTCCCCATGCCGGTGGTGGCGTTGAGGGTGGCAGAGAATGATTTGGAAGCGACCCGGGCAGTGATCCGGCTTCTCGACTTCATACCGGTCGGGGGAATGCGCATTGCGGAAAATCGGTTGCAGACGCTACTCGGACAGGCAATCCAGGTCAAGGCGCACAAAGTTGCCGTCAATCCGCAGGTGATCTTTATCGGCTTGCGATACCTTCCCGAGATACTGACGCTTGCAACCAGAGCGCTGGCCGAACGGATAAGCGGACTAAACCTGATCAAGGCATGGAAAGAGCCTCTCTCAGGCATATTCCAGGAGATGGACAAACTGCTCGAAAGTTTGCTGGAGCAGTCGAAGTCGATCATGGAGTCCGATTGCCGTATCGAGTCCAACAGCATTCGGAGCAGACTCACTGCTATCGAGTCGAACATCTTTGAGCTGGCGATAGAGGACAATCACATCACTCTGGAGGAAAGCCCGGTCGCCGATGAGGAGATCACCGATATCATTAAGGCGCTGGAGCAGTCGGCCTCCACCAAGAACCTGGCTGTCGGAATGCGTCAGGGCTCCAAGATTCGGATGGAGCAACAGCTCGTGACGATGAAAATGGCAGGCACCTCTGCGGCGGCCAAGAAAATGCGCCGCGATACGGAGAAGGCTGCCGATACCATCAACCGCCGCACGTCGAATGAAGAGCTGAAAACTCAAACCGCGGAATTAAGCCAGGCAGCCGACAGCATGGATATCGAGAAGATGGAGGACGCTCTGGGGAAGATCGTCGAGACCATTTCGGGCTATGTGAACACCTGCGGCATCTGGGTCAAGGGGGCCGGCTGCCGCATTGTCGGGAATCAGGTTCTTGTTCCCCCCGATGCCGATGAACAGACCTGGGCTCAGGGGGGCATCCGCTTCTGGGATGATGAGGGTACGCCTATCTGGCTGATCCTCTTGGCTGACGACCTGTTGAAGTTATATAAGCCGGGACTTCAGCTTCCTTCCCTTCTGGTGGCTACGGAGACTTTGATCGATAACAATGAGGTCATCCGCGGCACCGGGCACGGCATTGAGATCGGCGGGATCAAGAACATGCCGCTGGGACTGGGCCTGGTGGATTTGAAGCTGCGGGGCAATCAGGTCCGCGATATGGCTGGGTCCGGCATTTTCTTCCGGGAGGAGAGCCTTACCGTGGGGGTGGATATCGAAGGGAATCGCATTCTGGATTGCGGCAGCCTCACTTCCCGGAGCGTCTTCGCCTCAGAAAAGGGTGGGATATTGGTGCGCAATGCTGCTTCCTGCCGCGTCCATGGGAACCGGGTGCGGTGTTCGAGCAATCTGAACAATGGGATCGGGCTGTTCGGCATCGATCTCAGAACCATCTCCGGACTCAGCCTGACAGATAACCACATCCAGCACAGCGAGGTGAGCAATTACCAGCTGGAGATTAATGCTGGCTCCAATCTGCTGACTCTGGGGCAGAGCTATCGACTGGCCGCTTTGGCTCTGGCCAGTCTCTGCGGCGGCGTAAAGCTCTCCGAGATGAGCGGAGAATCCCGCATTCTGAACAATGAGATTCTGCTTTTCCACGGCACGGGTGGTGGTCTGGTGTTGGGGAACATTGATACAGGTGCCGACTGGGGTCTCTGGCTGCAGAAGGCAGTGGTCAAGGTCCAAGAAGCGAAGAAGTCGGCCAAGATCGGCCTCACCGAAGCCATCATCGTTGGCGGAACCGATCAGCTTTTAACGGCCAGCGCCAGCATCCAGGGGAACCATTTCGAATCGGCGCTGAATCGACCCTTCTATGCGTTCCTGGTGGCCAATCTGAAGGACCTGAATTTCTCCGGTAACAATGTTCGGGCACAGGAACCGACCACAGCGCCAGGTGCGATCCTGAATGTGGGGCGCGGGATTGTATCGCACAACATGTTCGATATCGTTGATATCAGCATGGGCTCCGGAGTCATTGCCGCCAATTGCAGCAGCCAGGCGATTGTTGTGCCTGCCGGGGTGACTGCGGGGCTCAACACGCCGTGAGGATCGAGTTCCCCTGAGATACGTGAATGGAGGATGACATGGCAGAAAAAGCAAAACAGCCCATCGATGCCGAGAAACTGACGCTCAATCTGGGTAAGGACATGGCCCAGATTGAAAAAACTGCCGCCAAGATCAAGCTGCCCCGGGATTTGCGGGAACTGGATATGACGGCCCTTTTGCCCTCGAAAACGACCGCTGTGCTCAAAGAGGCCGTGGGGCAGTTGCGGGAGCAAGCGGAAACGGTGCGATCTCAACAGGAAACCGAAGTGACGCAGCAGACGGTTGAAGTGGAGAAATCCATCAAGGTTCGGCAGGCCAATCTGAAGGCCGGGCTGGAATATCTGCGAAAAGCGGCTCCGGCAGATAATGCCTCGGTTAAAACCATCGAAACGAGGGTGAATGAGACGGTCAAAACCTATGGGCGGCAAATCGAGGACGTGCAGATACGGAAGCCGGTCAAAATCACAGTGGCCAATATTGCAGAGAAGAAGACGGCGAGGACTGTCAAGCCCAAGCTCACCCCTTGAGCGATGCGACTTCCATCGCTGACCTGATCTCCCAATTCAACGGGGGGAAGCTGCCGGATACTGCCGGATACTGCCGAACAGGCCAAGGCCATCATAGCAAAAATGCCTCAACCGATGAAGGGCAATTTCGTTACCCCAGACTACAAGAGGGCCAGAATCACGTGCTCTCTGGCAACCTCCACCGTTAAAACCTACGCGCAAGGGAAAGCCGAGACAGAGGCCACTTTCTCGGCTTTCCCTCCCACTGCGACGAACTTAAGAAAGCTCTGATCAAGTCGGTCAAAGAATAAATTCAGCGGAATTCCCGCCATAAAATAACGTCGGAGTGTGGTTTTCCGTGGTTCCGCTCTCTGAACAACCCCTTTTCAGGGGAAATCCTGTCTG